>NZ_JAWDXO010000005.1 GCF_032477075.1 Fusobacterium sp.
AATCTATTTACTCAGTTTTTTTAACTGATTATTTACACCTATTTATTGTTTGTTGATTTTTTCTTCTCTCTCTATTCTGTTGTTAATGTCCTTATTTTCTTTATTTGATTTGTTTTATGCCTTGCACCGCTTTCCTGCGGCACATTGATTATAATATCACAATTAATACTTCTCGTCAACAAGTTTTTTAAAATATTTTTAAATATTTTTTATTCCTTTAAAGAACCCTTTATTTTATTGAACTCTTTATTAGGATAAGAATTTAAAAAATTATTTATTTCCATCTTAAATTTTAAAAAATTATTAAAAATTTTCAAAAAATAAAAGCTCTCTGAAATTTGAGAGCTTGCATTTTAAATTTTTTATATATTTTTTAAAGAACTTTCAATATATTAAATGATAACTATAAATAAAACCTTAAATCCCCTGCTGTTTTTCTTTAAAAAATATTCCTGATAATCTTAAAACTCTATTTTTATTATTTTTTATCTCCACAGAATAAATAAAAGAGGCTATATAAGTAGTAATAGGTGCGACTACTACCAGTCCTATACTTCCTATTATTATTTTAATAATTTCAGAGGTTACCATTTTCATATTTAATATTTGAAGTATAGTTGTATTTCTTTCCATAAACAGTATCATTAAAGTTAGAAAACCTCCTGAATATGCAAGTAAAAGAGTAGTTGTCATTGTTCCTATAACTGATCTTCCAACATTAAATCCTGACTTTATCAAGGCTTTCCTGGAGATATCAGGATTATGTATTTTTAATTCTTCAATAGTTGCTGTCATATCCATAGCTATATCCATGGCTGCTCCACTTGCTCCTATTACTATCGCTGCATAAAATATATCCAAAATATTTATACTCATAAAACTTGAAAATACAACACTTTGAGCCAGAGGCTGATTCATTCCATCAATTCTGAATGTATCCCCAAAAAGAAATGTAAGAGCAGCAGTAACAAAAAGTCCTGACATTGTTCCTAGAAAAGCACTGAATCCCTTTCTGGTAAATCCTGCTACCAGAAATATTATCAATGCTGAAAGAAGTATAAGGGCAAATACTGTTATTATAAAGACATTTTCTCCTTTTCTAAGTGCTGGTATAAGATATTCCCATATTATTATAATACTTCCTGCAAAAGAAAGAAGAGATTTAAAACCTACTTTCCTTGCATATATGATAAGAAGAATCACAAATATAAAAGCTAAACCAGCAATTTTGTCCATTCTTAAGAGAGACAATACTTTTCCATCTAATCTTCCATTATTTTCTAAAACTGCCATTAATACTTTATCTTTTTCTATATAGAATTCATCATACTCTATACTTCCACTTAAAAGATTATTTATTTCTAATATTTTTCCCTTATGCTTTCCTGTAAGAACCTTCACAGTAAGATGCTGACATCCTACTTTAGATATTCCCTGAACTATTGCATCGCTATTATCCACTGTAAGAACTCTTCCTATACTTTCTTTTTTAAAGAAATACCCTTCTAATTTTCCGCTGAAAACTAGAAGGGCAAGGAATGTCACTACAACTGCTATTCCTATTTTCTTCACCTATTTATCCCCCTGAGGTTATTTTATCTCTTTTCCCAAACTTTTTCCTATAAGTTTAGCTACTTCTGTGTTATCTTTAAAACCTGTAAAATTTTGAGAATCTTTTCCAACTGCTGCCAATGGTACTTGTACAGCTGTATGTGCATAAGATGTCCACTGCATTCCTGATCTCTCTGAGATTATATGAGTAACTGCTATAGCTACTGGACTATATCCTCCAAACATTTCACTTGCATCTTTATTTTTATCTTGAAGATCCATAGCTTTTACTATATTATTTTTTTCTGCATCTGTTAATTTTCCTAATCCCATATTATCTGCTATATATTTAAAGAATCCATCTCTATCTCCTGTATAAGCTTTTTGAAGAATATCCTCAACTGATACTTTTACATTTTTAAGTTCATCAAGTTTTAAAAAGTAGTTATTTCCAAAACCAAGTCCCATACCTCCAGTTTCATGGTCTGCAGCTACTACTATAAGTGTATCGTTTGGATTTTCTTTGTAGAATTTATAAGCTGTCTTAAGAGCATCATCAAAAGCTATAGTATCATATATTGTTCCCATAACATCATTAGCATGTGAAGCATGGTCAATTCTTCCACCCTCTACCATCATAAAGAAACCATCTTTATCTTTTTTTAACAGTTCAATTCCTTTTTCAGTCATTACACTAAGACTTGGACTATCAGACTTTCTGTCTATTTCATATGGCATATGAGAAGCTTCAAAGGCTGCAAATACTTTTTCTCCATCTTTTGGAGCCCAGTTCTTAAAATCTCCTGCTGATTTCTGTCCTACAAATGTTTTGTATCCTTTTTCTTGAAATTCCTTTACAAGATTTCTGTCATCTTTTCTCTTACTTGAAAGTTCTCCATCCTTTGGAGTAAAATGTCTGTATCCTCCACCTGCAAAATAGTCCACATTACTTTTTACATAATCTGATGCTATCCCATTTTCATCATCTCTATCTATGTTATGGGAAGCAAATACTGCTGGTGTAGCATGAGTTATTCTTGTTGTTGTCACCAAACCTGTTGCTCTTCCATCTTCCTGAGCCATTTCCAACAGAGTTTTCAAATCATTTCCCTTTGTATCCTTAGCTATGTATCCATTATTTGTCTTATGTCCAGTAGCTAGGGCTGTTCCTGCTGCTGCTGAGTCTGTTATAAGAGTATCTGCTGAATATGTAGTAGTTATTGCTGAAAATGGAAGTGAATTCATAAGAAGTTTTCCATCCTCTTTCATTACTCCTTTTTTATACTCCTCTGTAATCTGTCTTTGAGCGGCTCCCATACCGTCACCTATAAAATAGAATATATACTTTGCCTGTGCAAAACTTGTAGCCGCCATAAGCAGCATTCCTGCTAAAACCATTTTTTTCCTGTTCATTATCATTTCCTCCTTGACATTTTATTTTTGTTTTCAAAGATATTCTACCTTCATAATGTTAAAGGAGTTTTATATTTCTGTAAAAAAACTGTAAAAGAAAAAGTGATTAAAAAATCATTGCTTCTTAATCACTTTAAACTATACTTAATTTTAAAAACACTATTGAAATTTTCTTTTATTTCAATATTTTTTCTCTTTTATTGCCAATATAATAAGGGCTTTCATTACATATTCCAGCAAAAATAAATCCTCTGCTTTCATAGTAATCATTTAATTCTTTATTTTTTATACCACAGTCCAAACGAAATCTCTCTTTTCCATCCTGAGCAGCCTTTTCTTCACAATATTTTAGTATTATTTCTCCAAGCCCCTTTATTTCTGGGTCAGTAGTAAAATTATGGAGATAATATGATGAAATATTATCATCCCATCTTTTATCTTTCTCTAAAAGAACAAACATTCCAACTATCTTTTCTTCCATTTGAGCTACATATAATTCTCCATTGTCTGCTTTATCAGAAAAATAATCATGATTATAAAAATTCAAATATCCCTCATTATTCCACTGCTGAATTCCTTTTCTGTCCATCCATCTGCATCTTTCTTTCAACAGTTCTACAACAGCATTTACATCAGCTTTTATACCTTTTCTAAAACTTACTTCTCCATATTCCATTTTACCACCTTAATTTCTGAAAAATACTTTATAAGCTCTGTAAGTTTCATATACATCCAGTTTAGACGAAACTTCAAAAGGTGAGTGCATAGCCAACAGAGCTGGTCCTATATCAATAGTATTGATTCCAAGATGAGCAAGATACATAGCAACTGTTCCTCCTCCACCTTCATCTACTTTTCCTAATTCTCCTATCTGCCAGTTGACTTTGGCATCATTAAGCATTCTTCTTATTTTTCCTACATATTCTGCATCTGCATCATTAGTTCCGCTTTTTCCTCTTGCTCCAGTATATTTTGTAACTACTACTCCATATCCTATTTTGGCAGCATTTTGAGCATCATGAACTCCTCTGAATATAGGATCTATTCCTGCATTTACATCTGATGACATAGCATTGGAATTCCATAATGCTTTTCTAAGCATCATTTCATTGAAAATTCCTTTTATTTTGTATATCATATCTCCTGTAATATAGTTAATATAATCAGATTTAAGTCCTGTACTGCCTGTAGAACCTATTTCTTCCTTATCAGCTAGAAAACATACAGCAGTTCTTACTGGAATTTCTTTAAGATCTATTATCGCCATCATAGAAGTATATCCGCATATTCTGTCATCCTGTCCATATCCACCTATCATTGATCTGTCAAATCCTAAATCTCTGCATTTTCCAGCTGGAACTAATTCCAGTTCAGCAGAAATAAAGTCTTCTTCTATCATTCCATAATCTCTGTTCAATATTTCAAGAACTGTATATTTTATTCTTTCTTTTACATCTTTATCTTCTATAGATGATGGAATACTTCCTACAATTATTTGAAGTTCCTCTCCTTTTATTACTTCACCAGCTTTTCTCTCTCCTTGTATTTTAGCAGAAAGATGAGGCAGTATATCAGGAATTGTAAATACAGGATCATCATCCTTTTCTCCAATAGTTATCTCAACTTTCTTTCCTGAAGCTAATACTACTACTCCATGTAAAGCCAGTGGAAGAGATGCCCATTGATATTTTTTTATTCCTCCATAATAGTGAGTTTTCATATATGCTAAATCAAGGTCTTCGTATAAAGGATTTCCTTTTAAATCCAATCTTGGAGAATCTATATGAGATACTACATAGTTTATTCCATTTTCTATATCTTCTTTGCCTACAACAGCAAGAACAAGATTTTTTCCTCTGTTTACATAATATATCTTATCTCCAGCTGTTAATTTATCTTTTTTTTCAGCATTTACAAATCCGTTTTCTTCTATAAGTTTTATCCCTTCAGTTACAAATTCTCTTTCAGTTTTTGCTCCATCCAGAAATTTCTTGTATCCTTCAGAGAAATCAAATACTGCTTCTCTGCTGTCTATACATTTCCATCCATTTTCTTTTTTGTAATTCATCATTACCATCTCCTTTTTAGATGTTATCTCACTCTCTCAGTATATCATATATTAGAGTTTTTCTAAATAGAGAAGATATAAGTATCTTTAAAAAAATAAAAAAGAGAAAGTTATAATTTTCTATACTTTCTCTTCCCTTATCATTTTTATCATTCTATTTTGCAATCTCTGCATCTGCCCACAATGTCAACTGTTCCAGCATATCTTCACTTATTACTTGTTCTGCTGCTAAAACTTCTTTAGTTTTATTGTACATTTTTCCTCCTGTATCAGATTAAATATTTATATAAATTTTTTAATTTCTAATATGACATAGAAGGTTATTATATATCTCTTTTTAAGTTTTGACAAGTACTTGTTTTATGAATTTTTATTCTGTTTAACATGTTGTTACTCTATTTAACTTTAGACTTCCTATATTCACTACACCATACCATGTGATCATTTACCATTCCAGTAGCCTGCATAAAAGCATAACAGATAGTTGACCCTGCAAATTTAAATCCCTTTTTCTTCAATTCCTTACTCATTTTATCAGATATCTCAGTCTTAGCTGGAACTTCAGAAATATTTTCCCATTTATTAACTATTGGCTTATCTTCTGTAAATTTCCATATATATTTGCTGAAGCTCCCATATTCTTCCTGTATTTTCATAAAAGCTTTAGCATTGGAGATAAGTGCATCTATTTTGAGTCTGTTACGAATAATTCCTTCATCTTCCAGAAGAGATTTTTTCTTGTCATCATCATATTCAGCAATTACTTTATAGTCAAATTTATCAAAAGCTTTTCTCATATTTTCTCTTTTTCTCAAAATAGTGCTCCAGCTCAATCCTGCCTGCATAGTTTCCAGAATAAATATCTCAAAAAGCTTTTCATCTTTATACTCTGGCTTTCCCCATTCTTCATCATGATATTTAATATCAAGCTCCCCTTTTGCCCATTCACATCTTTTGATTTCTTTCATTGCCCAATCCCTCCTGTAGTCTTTTCTTACTTTCTATTATATTTCATCTACAGGCTAAGAGCAATAAATTAAATAGAAAAATAATTCAGCTTAGACGAATTCTCTCTTTATCTCTTGTTATTTATTTTTCAAAAGAGTTATTCTGCAATTTGAAACTATATGATCTCTTATTTCAGGTCCTAGCTTGTCAAAAAAACTATAGTCCCATCTGTCTTTTAAAAGTTCTTCCATTCTTCTGCTTCCAATATATTCCATATCTATTTTTTCTGCAAAACTCTTTATATCATTACAGCCCCATTTAAATTTAATTTCACTGCTTATACTGCTGACAGAAGGATGTTTTATATCTGAAAAATTAGGTGAACTTTCTATTATGAACCAACTTGTTTTTGATTTTTTAACAAGATTCTTCAAAAGTTCTTTTATTTTTTCCTCCTCAAAAAACATTAATATTCCTTCAAAGATAAAAATATTATTTTCAAAAGGAATAAAATCCCATTCAGCTGTTTTTGTTATATCTGCACTTATATTTTTCTCATTAGGTTGAAGGGGAAGTATATTATTTCTATACTCAATTACCTCTGGAAGATCTATATTTGTCCATGTAACATTTGACAGAGACAGTCTCTTGTTTCTGCAATCCAGACCACATCCAACATTAAAAACATTAAATTTCTTTTCTTTATCTTCTAAAATTTTTCTTAAATAGTCATCAATCAGCATAGTTCTTGATATAACTCCAGTAAAAGAATTTTTATCTTTGTCCAGTTCTGAAAAATTTATAATATCTCTATTCTTATTATCAGAAAAGAATTTTACAGCCTCTGCATCATAGATGTTTTTTTCTCCAACAGATTCTTTATATTTGAAATAAAATGGAATAAATAGTGTTTTTGATAAAATATTCATATTGTTTTTCCCTCCTTTTATTTTATATTTTTACAATACTCTTTTATCAATAAAAAATCAATATATTTTTATAATGAAATTTTTTTATTAACAAATATTTTGAATTAAAAAATTAAAAAGATATTTATTAAATATAAATAAAGGTTGATATAACAATTTAATGCTAGCTTAAATTTTAAAATTACTACAGCATTAAAATAAAAATAAATTTAATATATTAGATATTTTAATCCTCTATAATAAAATATATTATAAGTACAAAATTTATTCTAAAAATCTTCTTCCAAATTCTGGACTAATTATTCATATAAGTCAAGGAAAGTAATTTACAGGCAAAAATTTTCAACTATTATTAAAATCAGAAAGATTATTTATAACCAAAGTAGAAAAAGTTATGACAAACCTTTGATTATAAAAATAGAGCTTATTCAGGATCTAAAATTTGAAATTCCTGAACAAGCTCAAAAAAAATTTTAAGTATATAAAAATTATAACACTAAAAGAATGTATTCTTCCTTAGGCTATTTACTGTCTGTTCAATATGAAAAATAAAATCCATAAATTTTATTTAACTTTATATCTAAAAGATTGATAATTCTATCTCTTCCATCTTAATATTATACAAGATTTTATTATACATTCACACCATAATTCTGGCAAAGGGTTTTAAGCCCATTCTGATATCCTGCTCCCACTGCATTGAATTTCCAGTCATTTCCATGTCTGTAAATTTCACATACTACTAATGCTGTTTCAATAGAGAAATCCTCCATGAGATTAAATCTCAACACTTCTTGTCCATCAGTATCAGTTTCATTTATCATTCTGGCTACCCTTACATAAGCATTTGATACTTGACCAAAATTCTGCCTTCTGAATGCTGCATCATGAATAGTTACTGTTACAGCTATTTTATGTATTTCCTGAGGAATTTTTCTGAAATCAATGATAATCACTTCATCATCTCCATCACCATCTCCAGTTAAGTTATCTCCAGTATGAGTAACAGCACCATTATAAGCAGTAAGATTATTATAGAAAATAAAATCTTCATCTTTTAAAACTTTTTCATTTTTACCAAGCAAAAATGCTGAAGCATCTAAATCGAAATCATAACCACCAGAGTATTTATTAGTATCCCAACCTAGTCCAATTAATGCCATAGTTATACTTTTATCAAGATTTACACGTTGTCCTTTTGATAAATTTACACTCATTACATTTTCCCCTTTTTTCTATTTTTTTATTACAAATTTTTTTCTTATTATATCAACTGGTATAATAGTGAATGCCATAATAATTACTACTGCCCATTCTTTTAAAGTTAGTCCATAGCAACTTAAAACAACTCCACCTAAGTATGTCATAATAATTTGTACAATAACAATAAGAATAATTATATTAAGGAATCCTTTATTTTCAAAAATATTATCAAATAAATTAGTTTTCTCCGTTCTAGCATTAAAAGCATTAAAAACAGATATAAATATAAAGAAAGTAAAATACCCAGTTAGAAGATATTCATTATTTATTCCTGGTCTAAATAAAGCCTTTATTTGTGGAGTAAGAAGGAAGAACATACTTAATATAAATGTCCAAATACTTCCAGTGAATATAGCACTCCACATATAACTACTGACAATATTTTCTTCTCTGCGTTTAGGTTTTTCCTGCATAAATCTTTTCAAAGCTGGTTCTCCACCAAATGCCAGAGCTGCTAAAGTATCCATAACTAAATTTACCCATAAAATCTGAGTAATTGAAAGAGGATTTTCCATTCCAAGTAAAGGGGAAACAAATGATACCATTACTGCAGCTACATTGATTGTAAGCTGAAATATTATAAATTTCCTAATAGAATTGAAAATTGTTCTTCCATAAAGAATAGCTTTTTCAATAGACATAAAGTTATCATCTAGTATAACAATATCTGAAGCTTCTTTAGCTACTTCTGTACCACCACCCATAGCAAATCCAACATCAGCTTTTTTCAAGGCAGGAGAATCATTAACTCCATCTCCTGTCATTCCTACTACAAGATTCAACTCTTGAGCTATTTTTACAAGTCTAGATTTATCACTTGGCAAAGCTCTTGAGACTACTTTAATATTTTTCATTTGAGCAGCAATCTCACTATCTGTCATTTGAGCTAGTTCATCAGAAGTATAAACTAAATCTGTATCTTTAGTAAGAAGTCCAGCTTCTTCAGCAATAGCTACAGCAGTATCCTTTCTATCGCCAGTTATCATTACTACTTGTATTCCTGCCCCTTGCGCCTCTTTTATAGCAGAAATAGATTCAGGTCTTACTTCATCCCTAATACCTATAATACCAATTAAAGTACAATCTTCAATTTCTTTATCATCCTCATGTATTCTTTTCTCACAGCTTGCAAATGCTAATACCCTTATAGCTCTTCTGGCAAGCTCATTTATTATATTTTCTATTTTATCATAGTCATTAAACTCTTTTTTCTCTCCTTCTTCAGTATAATAATATTTACATTTTGAAAGAAGTTTTTCAGGAGCTCCTTTTACTAGTGTAATATCACAGTCACCAGTTACTGAACAGGCAGAATATTTATTTGTACTATTAAACGGCAATGAACAACAGACTTCCACATTCAAATCACAACAGTTTTTTCCAACAAAGCCGAGAATAGCTCTTTCAGTAGCATTTCCTCCCACTATCTTAATATTATCTCCATCTCCTGTAATAAGAGCATTTGTATTTTTGAATATATTAAGGGAAAATATTTTTTTTAATTCATCAGAAATATGGTCATATTTTTTAGTTTCCTTACCAGATCCATCCACAAATAATATTGTCTCTAATTTTCCTTTAGTAATAGTCCCTGTTTTATCTGAAAAAAGGATATTCAAGCTTCCAGCAGTTTCAATACCTACTATTTTTCTTACTAATACATTATCTTTCAGCATTTTTGACATATTCAATGCTGATACAATAGCTATCATTAATGGAAGACCTTCTGGAACAGCCATAACTATAATGATAACAGCAAGCATAACAGCATGAATTAAGTCATTCACTAAAACCATCCAGTTAGAACAATAAGCAATAATTCTTGTCATTTCAAATCCATTATGTATTACAATTCTTTGAAATAGAAGTGCTATTGCTATTGCTATACCACCAATATATCCAAATTTACTGATGTCATCTGCAAGTTTTCCAAGCTTTAATTTTAATGGAGATTCTCTATCATCATCTATTTGTAATTCACTTGCTATCTGACCATATATACTCTTATCTCCAACTACAGTAACTTCCATCACAGAATTCCCAGAACAGACAACTGCACCTCTGAATACTTTATATGGATTTAAAAAATCCATTGAAGCCTCTTCATCTTTATAATCTTCTGGCAATGGTTTTTTAGTGGCTTCCTTAGTTTCACCATTTAAAACAGATTGATCCACCTTAATAGTTCCATCTGTAATTATTCCATCTGCAGGAATCTTATCTCCAGATTGAAGTAAGATCCAATCTCCTACTACTATATCATTAATAGATATTTCAGTTACTTCATTGTTTCTATATACTTTACACATTATTCTTGAAGCTTCTTCTTGAAGCTTCTGGAAAGCATTTTCATTTCTATATTCAGAAAATGTAGAAACAAATGTAGCAAGTATGACAGCTACAGCTATACCAAAAGGTTCATACCATTCTGTTTGCCCCATGAATGTAAAAATAACATTGATAATCAGAGCTACACACAATATTTTTATCATTGGATCGCCAAAGTTATCCTTTAATTTATCAAAAAAACTTTCTGTTTCTTGTTCTGTAATTATATTGCTACCAAATTTTTCTTTTGATGCTACAACTTCTAAATCTGTTAATCCCCTCTTTTTCAAAATATTTTATCCTCCTTAGATGTTTTTCCTCTATTCTTGAAATTTTTTTACTATTTGCAGCACTTTATCTGAAAAAAGTTCTTTTTCAGATATAACATATTGTTCTCCCTGACTGGATAAAAAAATTTTTAACTGTTCAGGAAAAATAGATATATTTGCTTTTTCTAACATTGGAATATCCATTTCGCTATCTCCTGCACAGATTACTGTATCAGCTTCTAAAAAATTTTTTAATCTTTCTAAAGAAGTTCCTTTATTCAGTTCTTTAGGAAATATATATAATTTTTCTCCATGATTATGTATATCTACAAGTTCTTGATTTAGATTATCTTTTAATTTTTTTATGACTATTTCTATATTAAAACCTTTAGTAAAAATAAAAAGTTCATCTACTTTTCTAACTTCAAAATATATATTCTCATCTTCTGTTAGCAGTTTCATTCCTTTTTCCAGTTCTTTCATAGATTTTTTTGATATTTCTAATGATTTTTGATACCATTCACTGACAGTTTCCCCTCTATATAGGAGAATTCCCCCATTAGCTACAAGAGCATACTGTGGCTGATAATTTTCAAAAAATTTTATCCTTTGATATTGCTCCAGAGAGCGTGTTGTTATAGGAATAAAATTCACTTCTTTTAACAATTCATGGGAAATTTTTGACATATAAGAAAGTTTTTTCCCATTTTTTGTTTCTACAAGTATTTTATCTTTTCCTATATCTCTTTTATATGAATATATTAAAGTATTATCCAAATCTGTTGTAAAAATTTTCATTTTTATTCCTTTCAAATAAGTACAGGCATCTCTATATAAGATACTTTTTTTTCTTTTTTATCAATTTTCCAATTTTTATCTATACCTAAAAGTTGATTTACAGCTATATTAGGAATATTGATACCTGCTGCAAGACATGTATAATGTATTCCTCCAGACATTCTGGTATTTATTTCTAATAAATAAGGAATACCATTGCTATATCTAAATTGAATATTACAGGGATGTTCCAATCCATATTTATTAAAAAAATCTTCACATATATCTAAAATTTCTTTGTCATATCTTATTATTTCTGTTCTTGTTAGTGTTTTTATTCTTGGAATAGCAATTAAGCCATTTTTTGTTTTTAAACAATCTACACTTACTTCTTCACTTTCAAGATATGGCATCAGCATCATTTCAGCAGCATTCTCTCTTTTCTTTAAAGAATTATATACTTCTTCTGATGTAACTTTAAGTCCTTTTCTTACTAAAAAAATATCAGCATCCTTTATAGAATCATCTATTACTCTAAAACTTACAGCCCCTTCATCTTCAACAAATTTAAAACATATTTTTTTATAATTTATTTTTAGTTTTTTATAAGCCTCAATAAATTTTTCAGCAGTATTCACTATGTAATATTCAGGAATATTTCCAATTTTTAACATTTTGAATAATTCATATGTATTCTTTTTATTGTTAAGTTGTTTCATTTTTTCAAAATTTCTTTCTGCAAGAACCTTAACAGATATATCCTCAAACCTTTTTATATTTTTAACTATGTAAAGCTGCTTTTTTCTTGGAATAAATATATTTATAGAATGTTTCTGACAAAACTCTAAACAATACTGCACATATTCTTCATCACTTAAAATATCAGGTTCTTTTTCCCAATAATCACACACTGTTTTCATAACATTTTCTTCATTTCCATTAGTACCTATTACATAAAATTCCGTCTTGCTGTCTTCTTTTATCATATTAACCATGTGATAGGCAGTACTAAACCAGTGATTGAACCAAATAATGACTTTTTTCATTATTCCTCCAATTTAGAAGGGAGCAGCATATGCTCCCTTCATTTATTATTTATATCTAGCTGCTAGTTCACCAATACCATCATCAGTCGTTCCTTGACCTATTGCATTAAATTTCCATTCTTCATTATGACGATATACTTCTCCAAATATCAGAGCAGTACATCCACTATAGTCATCTGTCAAATTATATCTGCACATTTCTTTATTTGTCTTAGTATCAATTAGCCTTATAAAAGCATTTTTTATCATTCCAAAATGCTGTTTTCTGTCTTTGGCTTTAAATATATTAACAACTATTACTATTTTATCATAATTTTGAGGGACTTTTTTTAATTCAACAATAATCTGTTCATCATCTCCATCTCCCTCACCTGTAAGATTATCTCCTGTATGTCTTACAGAATTAGTATAATGTTTTAGATTTCCAAAATAAACAATATCTTTTTTATCTATCATTTTACCATTTTGAAGAAGCATTGCTGTAGCATCACAATCTATATTAGCTTTTTTGCCAAGCATTGAAAAAAAACCGCTTTTTTCTTCTGAGGCTTGATCCCACCCAAGCCCTAATATAATTTTATCTAAAGAACTATTATCTTTTGTCAGGCTTATCTTTTGCCCTTTTTGTAAACTTATTGACATAATATTATTCTCCTTTTTCTAATCAATATCTATTCCATAGTTGATGCAAAGAGCAGCTAAACCTCCTTGATATCCACTTCCTATTGCATTAAATTTCCATTCTCCATTATTTTTATAGAGCTCTCCAAATACTGCTGCTGTTTCAATTGAAAAATCTTCTCCTAAATCATATTTCAGTATCTCATTATTTACATCTTCGTCAACTATTCTTATATATGCATTTGATATCTGTCCAAAATTCTGCCTTCTTTCCTCAGCTTCATATATGGTAGCAGTAAATATTATCCTTATAATATTTTCAGGAACTTTAGAAAGATCAATGGCTATTTGCTCATCATCTCCATCTCCATCACCAGTTCTATTATCACCCATATGAATTACAGAACTACTGCTGTGTTTTAAGTTACCATAAAAAACAAAATCACTCTGTGAAGTTACCTTCCCATTTTCACCCAAGAGAAATGCAGCTGAATCTAGATCAAAATCTCCTCCTGTATCAAATTTATTGGTATCCCATCCAAGTCCTACTATCAATTTTTTTAATCCAGGATTATCTTTTGTCAGACTTACTTTTTGTCCTTTTTTTAAACTGATTCCCATTTGCTTACCTCCAAAAATTGAAAATTATGCTACTTCTATTCCAAAGTTAGCACAAAGAGCTGCTAAACCTCCTTGGAATCCACTTCCTACTGCATTAAATTTCCATTCTCCAGCATGTCTATAAATTTCTCCAACTACAACTGCTGTTTCAATTGAGAAGTCTTCTCCAAGATCATATCTGATAAGCTCTTGGTTATTACTTTCATTTACCACTCTTATATAGGCATTTGATATTTGTCCAAAATTTTGTCTTCTTGTTTCTGAATCATAAATAGTAACAGTAAATACAACTTTTTCTACATTAGCAGGGATTTTAGATAAATCTACCTTTATTTGTTCATCATCCCCATCTCCTTCACCTGTTAAGTTATCCCCCATATGTTCTACTGAACCACTTTTATGAATAAGATTACCATAAAAAACAAATTCTTCTTGTGAAGGAACTTTTCCATTTGCACCTGTTAAAAATGCTGCTGCATCTAAATCAAAATCAGCTCCACCATCATATTTGTTAGTATCCCATCCAAGACCAATCACAAGATTTTTTAACCCAGCATTTCCTTTTGTTAAGTCTACTTTTTGTCCCTTTGTTAAGTTTATTGGCATATTAATCATCTCCTCAATTTTTATAGTAAAAAAGTCTTACTTATCACCAAACATTTTATTAAAGTCATCTTTTATAGCTTTTAGACGTGCTTGATCTTCAATACGTTTTCTAGAAGCACTTTCTTGTATTTGCTTTGTTTCCTCTATTCCTTTTACAATAGTTTTCCAAGTTGTTTCTAAAGTTTCGATTTTTATAGAACTTCCAGAAGCCAACTGTGCTGCAAGCTTACTCTGTTCTGAAGTATTTTGAGCATTTTTAATCAGCATCTCATTTGTTTTTTCATCAAGAGCAGCCATTGCTTCAGCTTGTATACGCTGTCTTTTCAGCAATATAGCTTGTGAAAGAGCCTGCTTAAATATAGGAAGTGTGATTATAAAAGCTGAGTTTATTTTTCTTATAAGATTTACATTACTAAATTGCATAGTTTTTAACATAGGAATAGACTGCATAGCCACATTTTCTGCTATTCTTAGGTCTTGTGTCCTCTGTTCCAGCATTTGTTTTGCTTGTACTAAACTTGTTAATTCAAATTGAATGCTTTTATCATTTGACTTTTCCATCTCTTCAGTTCTTTGAGTAATAAAAGTGTCTATTTCCTTTATTCCTTGTTCTCCTGCCAGAATATATTTCAAAAGTTCATGATAATAATTTACATTTGTTTGAAACATCGTTTCAAGTTTTTTATTTGACTGTTTGATTTCAACTTCATATTGTTTTAGCTTCACATAGATTTTATCTATTTCATCTCCCATTGTATGGTATTTATCCAATATTTTTTCAAGTTGTTTTTTTAGATTTCCAAATATTCTTTCTAAAAATCCTGGTTTTTCTCTGATTTCATCAATGTCAAACTTACTCATTATCTTTCCAAGAAGTGTAAGCATTTCTCCAGTATCATTAATTTGAGCCATATTCATGCTTTTTAATACAGCATCAGAACATCTAGATATTTCTTCAGCAACTTCTCCTCCAAAAGAGATTATAGTTTCAGTATCATAAACAGATATTGAACTTACAAGATTGTCTACTTCACGTGAGTCTAAAAGCTTTTGAGTCATTTCACTTCTATCAGCCTGTATATTAAATTGTTTTACCTCAGCTTCAACTATAGTCATATTATTTTCATCAACAACTACAGGTTCTGTCGAATTCATTTTTATTCCCATTATAATCATACCCCTTTTCTTTAGTTTTATAATTTTTTAATTCATAAGGTTAAGAAGCGATCTTAACCCAAATCTTTCTTTTTTTATATCAAATTTTTTCTTTTCCTTATCATAAATTGGTATTTTCATATCATAAACATATTCTCCAATTTGATGCTTCACAAATATATTTTTTTCAAAGTGTCCATCAACACTTTGATACCCTGTTGGAACAAAAAGAAGAATATCAAATCCTAAAAATTTTAAGAAAGCTGTAATTATTCCATCTTCTTTACTCCCCATTTGTTCAGTAGTATCAACTATTACTAATTTTGGTATTTTTTTAGTGAAGTCATATTTTTGTATAAGTCTCAATATTTCTATATCAAGATTAAGTATTGTATTTAATATTGTAAATTCTATACCATTACTGAAAGTTCCAGGTATGATACCACTATCTAATAATTGCTGAGCTTTTTCAAAAATGTAATTCTGCATTTCATCTCTGATAAATTTATAATTATATGAAGGATGTTTTTTTATTACTTCCACTTGTATTTTCTTATTTTTTATAAATGAAACTACTGATTGTCCCAAAGTTTTTTTATTTTTTTCACTTATAAAAGGAAGATTTTTTATAAATATTCCTTCTGGCTGTAAGAACTGTTCTATTATTTTCCAATAACTATTTTTATCTTTATTTGGAACTCCACATATTTTAGAACATATTACTGGAACCATTACTCTATCAGAAAGTATTTCAAAATTTTGTCTATATTTAGCTTCTTGATTCCATAATATTCCAATCTCTTCATAGGTAGTTTGTAAAGTAATTGGAATAGCATTTTTAAATTGATTTTGTCTAAATAAACCAGAATCTTGATATAAAAGTGAATCCAAATCTCGTTCAGCATTATATGCTGTTGTCCCAAAATTTATATTTTCTAATTTTTTAGGAAATTTTCCTAAAGGAATAGAGAACTGATTTGTTTCTTCAAATAACAGTTTATCACTTATATTGCATTCTAAAGTTTTATCAGGACAAAATATTATAACATCAACTGGAATTCTTGCTAAAAGTCTTATAAACAGCTTTTCATTTTCATTTCTACAGCTGCCATAATAAATAAATACAGGATATTTTTTTAAATCTATTTTTTTGAATAGTACAGAAATATATCTATTTATCCAGCATAAAAGTATTACTCCGCTATTGCTTAATTTTTGCAGCCTTTCATCTTTATTTTCTGTCATTATTTCAGCAAAAGCTTTCTTTAAAAGAAGTTCAAGCTCAGAATTTTGTTTAAAGGAAATATTATTAGAAAGCTCATTTATCAGTTCTATAGAATTTTGATATAGTTTTTTCTTTATTTGCTGTACCTCTAACCCATCAGGATTATGTATTCCACCTTCTATGATTAATACTTCTCTTTCACTGCTGCTCAGTTTTAATTTCCATTTAAATAGTTCATTCATAAAATTATTTTTATCTTCAACACCTGTCATTTTGACAAACATATTATAATAATAATTATCTTTATTTCCCCTCATATTTGAAGATTTTAAAGAATCTTCAAATATATATCCAGCAGTAATCCAGGTATTTGTACTCATTATTCCCTGAGGTTGAACTATTTTTATTTGTTTTTTTTCATTAGGTTCATTGTATTTTTTTATTTCCAATGCTGTTATAGAAAAATCTTTTGGAAATGGTTGAGGGTTATCGTTTGGTATAATATAAGATAAAGCTGAATTCCTATCTAGATTTATATCTTCTCCAGTTTGAAGGAGAATTATATCACATCCTGCTTTAGCAAGTATATTTAGCATTTTTAATTCATGGTTGCTTGCATTTCCATCAAAAAGAATTTTAGGAACATTATCTTTTCCCAATGCTTTTAATACAGATTGAAATCTATAATAGAACCAACACATATATTTTACATAAGTATTTTTTAAAATATTAATATTTTTACCCTCTTTTTCCAATATTTTTAATTCTTCAAAAAGAGCTTCTATTATTATTGTAATTTGAATTTCTGAAAGTTGAGGTATCCATTTTTTCATAGTTTTTTCCATGAATACTTTATCCATTATGAAGTTTTTTCCAGTCATTTCAATAAAATAATTTATTCTTTCCTGAGTTGGGTTTTGAATATTATTTTTTATGTAGACCCCACATATTTTTACTTGTTCTAAGTACTTAAAGAGAAAATCTTCTATTTTTATACTGTATGAAGTTACTCTGTAAAAATATATGCCTTTAGGACTTCTTTCACTATATTTTTTAAAAAAATCATCTGTATTGTTAAATTTTATCTTTTCTACCATTTTTCCTCACATTCCACACAGTTATTCTCTTTTATTTTTATAAATCTGATAGATTTTTTATTATTCCGCAGGCTTTATAATTATTCAAAGGATAATATTCTATAGGGACATTTTTCTCTTGAGCTAATCTATATAAATGTTGTAAAACAGGATCATTTTTATACTTTTCACTTATTAGAAGCTTCCAAGGAACTCTTCTGAGCAATACTCTAGTAGCCTCTCCTATGCCAGGTTTTATAAAATTAATCTCTTTTATTCCGAATTGTTCTCCAATATTTAAAACTTCTTCAATACCATTTTTATCTGTTGCATTATTTACATTTTTTATATTAAAATCAAAATGCTTTTCTACTTCTTTTATAAATTCATAAGAAACATCTTCCTTTATTAAATCTGAATAATAAACTGCCCCATGAAAATCATTTCCAGTGATTATATCCTTTCTTAAAAAAGTTCTGCTGATAAGACCTGAAACTGTACTGTTAAGACACGAACTTGGAATCAATATATCTTCATGTGTTCCACATAATTCTGTAATATTGGCAGGATCTGATAACACTGCAAGTTCTGGAGATACTCCTTTATAATTTTCAAGAGATTTTTTTAATTCTGTAAGGATTGCTCCCTTTCCTATCCAGCCATCTACAAACTGAATATCTTCTGCTTTGTGGTTTTCAAGAATATATTTCATTGCATTATGGTCTATTTCTTTTCCTCTGATTATTGATATAGAATAATGTTTAAGATTTTTCATTCCATATTTTTTATTGAGATAATGTTTTATTAATATTCCAATAGGAATCCCAGCTCTTGCCAGAGAAACTAATACTAGATTTTCTCCTTTTGCTTTATATATTTTTTCTGCTGTAAGACATACTGCTTCTGCTGTTTGTTTTGAATAATTTTTTAAAGCTATGTCATACATTTCAATATATTTTTTAGTAGGTTTGTATTCTACAGGAAGCATTTCAGAGTAATGTGTTCCTTCCTGTATTTTTTTTTCCCTCTCTTCAGTTGACATAGGTATTACCATATTGGTAATATCTTTCAATAATAGAATTACATCTTCAGTATTATAAGAAGTTTTCAATCTAAACCACTCCATTGAAATATAGATATGTCATTACAATCATATTCCTTCAAGGCAGCAATCAAACTTTCTATTCCTTTACCTTTGGTTGATTTTGAATCATGAATAATAATAACTTTATCATATTTCTTCAAATTATATAAATACACTGTTCTATTTTCATCATAAATACTTCTTAACTCATGCCTTAAGTAAAGAGGATAGCCTTTTTCTCCACTTGGAAGAATAGGACTTCTGGTAACAGCATGAAATTTTACCTCATTACATTTGTATTCTTTTTCAATTTTTTCTCCTGTTATCATAGCTGGATACATAAATTCTTCCACTCCCAGTACAAGAACATCTTTATTTTCAAATTCTTCTTTTTTTAATTCTTTTGTTATCAATTCAGCCAGTTTATTACAGCTTTTTTCATATACTCTGCTGTCTATTCCTAATTTAGCATCTATATACTTATTTAAGGAATATTCTTTAATAAAAAAATCTTCTGAAAACTTCAGATCATATTTTCTTTCATTTTCATAACTGTATTTGTTTAATTGATCATCATAGTTTTCTGCTGATAGTTTTATTTCATATATACATTCTATTTGAGATTCATTAAATTTCTCCATATTTTTCTTATTCATTCCATTGAGTATAGAAATTACTCCGAAATTCAATTTCTTTTTTGAATATTGCTCTTCTAAAATATTTTTTATGCTCCAAATAGTATTCCCTGTGGTTATCTCATCCTCTGCAAATATTATTCTATCAGCTTCTTCAATCATTTCTTTTAAATTATTTTTTACAAGCTTTTGTTCTGTAGCATGGCTATGAGTCTCAGAAAAAAATATATATTCACTGTTTTTTACTGTTTCTCTAGTAGTATGTATATATTTTGTTCCTTCTAGACATTGAGATGCTATAGCTGCACCAATAGCAGTAGCTGTTTCTGCAAAACCTATAACTAATAATTTTTCATTTGGATATTTATCAATTAATTTACAAGCTAACTTTTTAAATAATTCTAATGCTGCTGTTGGACTTACAGGTATATGTTTCCCTTGCAGAGGATTTATCAAAAGAAATGTTCTCTTGTTATTATTATCTCTTTTAGCTACTTTTACAAGATCCTCTTTACTATATGTTTTCTGCATTTTTCATTTCACTCCATATGTTTCTGCTAATACCATTATCTTTTCAGCCCATTTTAAATGAACTTTTACTTCATTCATTCTTTCACCAGAATTGCTTTTTCCTACAGCTAGTACATTATTTTTCCAGCTTATTATTTCAAGTGCATCTTCATAATCTGATTTATCTACTATTAAATTATCATTTACTACAGCTATTTGATTAGGATGAATGACAGTTTTTCCTATAAATCCATTAATTTTATCTAATTGAATTTCTTTTGCTAATCCTGTTTTCCATTCATCATTTTTACTGGCAAAATATTCCCATACAGGACCAGAAACTACATATTCTCTTGAAAAAACAGTAAGAATATCACTCAATATATTTCTCACTGGAGTAATATCATAAATACTTTGGCTATAATTACGACGTACTTTGAATTCTTTGCAGAAATCATTTCCTCCTACTCTTATATTAAGTACCATTTCCTTTACATCATTAATTTTCTTTTTAAGTTTATACAAATATTCACTTCTAGTATTTAATTCAATAATTTCTGAACTTTCAAGTATAGGCATCATATATATTATTTTTTCAATTCCTTTATTGATTTCTTTCATATATGAATTGTATTCATCTGCACATTCCAAAGAATATTTTGGAAAAATAAAACCTGTAAATAGACTGCTATATTCCTTTATTCTTGTGAACATATTCAATATTTGTTCAGGTTTTCTAACCCTAATAAATATTTTGGGATAGTTATTCCATTGAGGATTATTTTTTTTATATGCATCTAATTCTCTGAATGTTTTTACTATTTGTTCTTCAGCTTCTTCTACAATATCATCACTTATAGCATCTTCTAAACAAAGAGAAAGGGAAAACTTGTCTTTAATCTTTTTTTCTATTATCATTTCAGATATTTTATCATTGATAGCAGGTGAATACATTAATGCACCAACTGTATAAGCCATTTTTTCTCTATTATCTAACATTAATTTCCTCCAAATAACTTTTCTATTTTAATATTTTTTAATCTTTGCTACCTTCTTGCCATTTGAATCCCCAACCATATTGTTTATCACATTCTTGATGCCCTTTATGAAATGTAACTAGTTTTTTTACTGTTATTGAATCTTTACCATCAAATAATAACTCAGCTATTGCACAGAAATTTCTATGATCACTCTGTTTTCCCATTTCTACAACTATGCTTTCATTTCCAGGAACTTGAACTGTAACTACAGCATTTGTTGCAGTCCAATTAGGAGCCCCTTCATATATGAAAGTATATATAATTATTTTACGAATACTATTTATTCCTTTAGGATTTACATAGATATTTTCTCCAGATTCTCCTCCTGCATTTCCCCTGTCATCTCCCTTATGCCAAATGAATGGAGCATTGCTATAGCACCCTTGATTTGTTCTTTGATCTCTGCTTCCTCCTCTTCCTTGAGAAAATTGCAATCCATCAATTATCATTTTTTCCCCATTGTTGAGTTCATAATAACATCCTAAATCTAAGTCTATTTCTTGATTCCCACCTAAAAGAGAGGCCAAAAATCCTTTCTTTTTAGGTTCTTGAGACCAATTTAGATTAATTACTATTTCCTGTTTTCCTGCCATATCTTCTTTGCTCAAACTTATCTTGTGTTGGTCTCCAAATTTTTCTAATTTTACTGCCATTTTCTTCCCCCTTCATTATTTTTTTCTATAATAAAACCTTTGATAAAACTAAGTATTGTTTTATGTTCCACAGCCAAGTTTATATTCTGACCTTTATCAAATCCTGCTGTAATTATTCCTATTAATTTCCCATTTAAATCTAAGAGAGCTCCTCCAGAGCTTCCATGGGAAATAGGTGCTGTAAATTGTATCATATACAAATCATCTATCATACGAAATCCTGATATTATTCCATCAGAAACAGAATTAAAAAGACCTAGTGGACTTCCAATTGCTATTACTTTTTGACCTCTTACCAGTTCTCTAGTATCTTGATAAAGTTTAATGTATTTATGAGCTTTTTCTATTTTTATTATCGCTAAATCATTTAAATCATGGTATTTAACAATTTCATTAGTGAAATATATCTTATCATCATTTTCCAGCTGTACTCCAAAATAATATCCATTTGAAATAACATGAAAATTTGTGAGAATATTCCCTTTATCATTGATAATAACTCCTGACCCAGTTTTAATACACTCTTTTTTTCTGTTAAATACACTTATCATCACAACAGATGAAGCTAATGTTGCAAGTTTTTCATATGATACTTCTTTTGTTTCGTTTTCTTTTATCTGTTCTATTATCTCCTTTGATTCATTTCTTTTTAAATTGACTTTAATCATATTGCTGCTTTCTTCAGCCTGATTAATTTTAACTTGATTTTTTGTGTTTTTTAATAATAAATCTTCAATAGAAATATCTATTTTTTTACTATTTGCTTCTTCATATGAAGAGGATAGTTTTAATAAATTTTCTGGTATATTAATTTTTTTCTTTTCTGAATCTAAGCAAACTATGTCACAGCCTAAAAGAACTAACATATATAAAAATAGATACTCTTGAAGTTTTAATTCTCCCATATATATTACTTTAGAAAAATTTTTTATTTCTTCTGTATTTTTAAATATTTTGGGAAAATATTTTTCTATCCAATATAGAAGCTTAATCCCAAAATTTTTTGTTATTGATTCATTTTGATTTTTTATATTAAAATATATTTCAATTATTTTTCTATATGCTTCTTTTGCAGTATATTCCCAACAATTATCTTGAAATTTAAACGGGAACTTTAAATCAATTAATTTTTCAATATTATGGTATGATAAATTTTTCCATTCCTCATAGATTACAGAATACTTTTCAACTAAATTGCTTGCTATAAAGTTATCTAAACTTTTTTCTATAAAAACTTCTGATAAAAGCCCCATAATTTCTTCCACGTAAGTTTTCTCACTTTTTATTCCAATATATCTAAAAAAATAGACATCTTTTTTATAATTAAAAAAACGTCCTGAAATATTTTTAAAAGATAAAATAGAAGTTAAAGCTATTGGATTTATTCTAACTTCTAATTTTTGTATTTGTTTCATAATTTTTGCTGAATAAATAACTGTCTATCAGCTTCCCCCTTTTTTAATAATATAAATTTTCAATTGTAACAAAGTCATTGAATAATTATGATAGAAAATGTTGCTAATCACAGTGTTTTGTTTCAGCTTGTATTAATGTTATTACACATAAATAATACCATAAAAAGTATTTATTTCAAAATAATAAATTCATTAGAACTTGGATTAATAAAAAATTTCAAACAAAGATTTAAAGGTAAACTATAGTTAACATAATAAAAATTTATTTTAAAGGATTTTTTAATAAAATATTATATTAGTAAAAAATTAATAATTTAAATACCTTAGCAAATAAAAAGATTGTTATAAATTAATAATTTATAACAATCTCTTTATTTTTTTACTATTTATTTTCCAATCTTTTATTCAATATTTCAGCTTCTTTTTCATATCCTTTTTTTCCAAGAAGAGCAAACATATTAGCCTTATAAGACTCTACTCCAGGTTGATTAAAAGGATTCACTCCTAAAAGATATCCACTGATTCCACAGGCTTTCTCAAAGAAATAGAACAAATATCCAAGATGAAATGGTGTAGCTTCAGGTATATTTACTACCAGATTTGGTACTCCTCCATCTACATGAGCCAGAAGTGTTCCTTGTGACGCTTTTTTATTTACAAAATCCATTCCTTTTCCCTTTAAATAATTAAGACCATCTAAGTCAACAGCTTCTTCTTCTATAGTAATATCTTTTTCTGGAGTTCCAATAAGTACAGCTGTTTCAAATAATTCTCTTCTTCCATCTTGTATATATTGACCCATTGAATGAAGATCAGTACTGAAATCTGCTGCTGCTGGGAAAAGTCCTTTTCCATCTTTTCCTTCTGATTCTCCAAATAGTTGTTTCCACCATTCCCCAAGATAATGAAGTCTTGGTTCATAATTAATTAACATTTCAATATTCTTTCCTTTTCTGTTAAGAATATTTCTGATAGCAGCATATTTATAACAATCATTTTCTTCAAATGGAGATGTATAAGCATTTTGAGCGGCTCTTGCTCCTTCCATTAATTCATCAATATTCACTCCACTGCATGCAATTGGAAGAAGCCCTACTGGTGTAAGTACAGAAAATCTTCCTCCTACATCATCAGGAATAACAAAAGCTTCATATCCTTCTTCATCAGCAAGCTTTTTCAATGCTCCTTTAGATTTATCAGTAGTAGCATATATTCTGCTCTTTGCTCCATCTTTTCCATATTTTTCTTCAATATGTTTTTTTAACACTCTGAAAGCTATTGCAGGTTCTGTAGTAGTTCCTGACTTAGATATAACATTGATAGAAAAATCTTTCCCTTCTAATACATCTAAAAGATGTGAAAGATATGTTCCAGAAATATTATTTCCTACATAGTATATTTCTGGTGCATTTCTCTTTTCTTTTGAAAGACTGTTGTAAAAAGTATGAGAAAGAAAATCAATAGCTGCTCTTGCCCCTAAATATGATCCCCCTATTCCTACTACAAGAAGTACATCTGAATCTTTTTTAATTTTTTCTGCTGCTGCTTTTATCCTTTGAAATTCCTCTTTGTTATAGTTAGTAGGCAGCTCTATCCACCCTAGATAGTCATTTCCTGCTCCTGTTTTTTCATTTAAAAATTTCTCTGCTACAGCTACCTGTTCCTTCATCATAACAAGCTCAGCTTCATTAAAAAATCCCAATGCTTTTGAATAATCCAATGACAGTTTTTCCATTTTGTTTCCTCCCTGTTTATTACCTTATCTATTTCTTATTTTCTAGTTTCTCTATTCTTAATTTAAGCTGTTCTATTATAATTTCATTTTCATTTACTCTCTTTTTAAGAAGTTCCACTGTTTCATTTATATTGTCTATTTTAGAGTTATAAGTTTTTGTATCAAATCCAATTTTATTCAATTCCTTAGAAAATTCAAGTATCAAAGCTTCCAGTATATTCAAATCCTCTTTGTTTGCTTTTTCCAATTCTACTTTATCCAGCAGTTTTGAAAGATCATATGCAAACTCATATCTAGATACAGAATCCTCTCCATTGAATTTATATGAATTTTCTTTTATTATTCCCTTTTTCACAAGATTTTCTACTGAGGAATATGCCCAATGTTCTTTGTTAAGATCTTCATAACCTAAAGCTGCAAATCCTATATTGAAAATCATGAAATTCCCTATTAATATTTTCTTCAAAATCTTGATTTTCTCTCACCTCTTCCTGCATAATTTCTGAATAATCCTCTTATTTAAAAATCATTTTAAATAGTTATATTCTACTTTCAGTATACCACAATGACCCCCTGCTTACAATGAAAATCAGAGTAAAAAATTCCCATTTACCATTAACTATCAAAATATATCATTGTAAATCAAATTTTTTAATTTTTTTTAAAAATTTAAAATTTAGTTGACGTCATAAAAAAATAGTGATAACTTATTTTATAATTATTTTTATCAAATAAAAAAGGATGAAATTTATGGAAAAAAATTTTACATCTAAAGATGTATTCAAGATGTCAATACCAATTTTTGTAGAATTATTACTCCAGCTCCTAGTAGGAAATGTAGACCAGTTTATGTTGAGTCATTATTCTCAAAATGCTGTGGCTGCAATTGGAAATGGAAATCAAATTATGAACGTTGTTATAATAGTTCTCAATGTAATGAGTATTGCTACTACTGTCCTTATTTCTCAATATCTAGGTGCAGGTGATAAAAGAAGAATAAATGAAGTTTGTAATGTATCCCTTGTTATTATAGGTACAATAAGTCTCATTACATCTTCTCTTATAATTGGATTTTATAAAGAAATATTTATCTGGCTGAAAGTTCCAGCTGCTATATTTGATGAAGCCTGCAGATATATTCTGATAGTTGGTTCATTCATAGTAATACAAGGATTTTATATGACTTTTGCTGCTATTCTCAGAAGTTTTGAAATGCTTAAACATGTCATGTGGACTGCTGCTGTTATGAATACTTTAAATATTATTGGAAATGCTATTCTTATCAATGGACTGTTTTTCTTTCCAAGATTAGGAATAACTGGGGCTGCTATTTCAACAAATATAAGCAAAGGTGTTGGTCTTGGAATACTTGTATATCTTTTTCTGAAAAAAACTGATGCAAAGCTTTCTTTTAAGTATATAACTCCATTTCCTATGCCGATTTTTAAAAGACTGCTTTCAATAGGAATTCCATCAGGTGGAGAAGCCCTTTCTTATAACTTATCTCAAATATATATTTTCAAATTTATCAATATTTTTGGTACTGCTGTTATAGCTACAAAAGTTTATTGCAGTATGCTTGCAAATATTGCTTATGTTTACTCTATAGCTATTGCTGAAGCTTCTCAGATAGTTGTTGGATATCTGGCAGGTGCTAATCAATTAGATAAAATAAATAAAAGAGTTAAATCTACAATTATTGTTTCACTATGTTTTTCTCTCTCAATAACATTTTTAATCTTTTTGAATAGTAACAGAATAATCGGAATATTCACTCATGATTCTGTTATTCTAGAACTTGGAAGACAGATAATTTTTATAGAAATCTTTCTTGAAATTGGACGTTCTGTTAATATAACAATGACAAAATGTTTGGTGGCTGTTGGAGATGTAAATTTTCCTGTTATAGTTGGAGTTATCTGTATGTGGTCTATTGCTGTATTAGGGGGATATATTCTTGGAGTTAAAATGGGATATGGACTAATAGGTATCTGGATAGCTATGACATTAGATGAAGCTGTTCGTGCAGGAATTTTTGTAATACGTTTCAAATCACAAAAATGGAGAAAAAAAATAAATATATAAATAAAAAAGGAAAATAAAAATAATAGAGTATGAATATAGTATAATCTTTCCCCAAGATGTTTTATATATAGAAAAGGAGCTTCTTCCCCAGAAGCTCTTTTTCCTAATTAGAAATAATTTTTAATACTATATAAATTAAAGTATGGAGGTATTTAATGAAGGGACTTATATTAATTTTAAGCATTTTTTTTATTTTTACATTTCTCTGCATGGGAACAGCCATATATATTTTTCTTTACTCTATGAGAATAGTGTTTTTATATCTGTAGATTTGCTTACTACTTCATATTATCTCTTTTTTGCAACTCTATTCATTTATTATTAAACCCAGTTCTTTCAAAAAAGAAACTTATATGTATATACTCAATAATAATTTTTATTCCACTACTATAATCTTATTTATATTTTTCTGATTCAACTATATTATTGGGTTAATATATATCTTTTATACTCTTTATTTTTAAATTATATATACAGAAATTTATTTCTTTCTAAAAAATATTAAATACTATTTTTTTAATTCTTCCATCAACTTAAAAATTTCATCCATTCCCATATCAAACATTCTGCTGTCTTCAGTAATAACAGAAAAATATTTTCTTACCTTATCTTCTCCAAACTCCATTTCCAGCTCATTCCAATATTTTGATTCTTTAGGAATAAATCCCAGAGTATCACTTCCTATTGAATCCATCCAAAAACGAATCTCATACTTAGGAGCAATCACTTTATTTAAATTTTTTATAGTAGTATCTCTATCTGCACCCTCTCCTGGATACTTTATAGTATATTCCCTATCTTTAAATTTTATAATCACATCAAATCCAATATCATTTTCTGATTCTCTGCCCTCTCCATCTAATTCTCCAGTTTGAAGAATTTTTTCACAATATTTTATTATTTCTTCATCATATTCACGCCAGTCTATCCATAAAATATCTTTGTCCTCCCATAATATATCAATTCTGTCCTCTACCTCTGCATTCAAATATTTTCTTATATTATCCATCTTTCTCCTCCATAGTTTTTATTTGCATACTTTTAATATAATTTCTTTTCAACTGTTTTATATTCATCTAACATATAAGTATAGTTTACATTATTTTTTCTATAAAATAAAGATTACCTTTTTAATATAAATTATTTTTATACTTTTTGCTATAAAAAAATATTTAAATACAGTATAATCAAGATAGGTTAAATTTAAATACAGGAGGTTATTCATATGAAAATTTTAATATTAAATGGAAGTCCCAGAATGAATGGAAATACTAGAACTGCTCTAAAAGCTATTGAATCTGGGATTGACACTTCAATAAATCAGGTAGAATTTGTAGACATAACAAAATACAAATTAAGTGGATGTACAGGATGCAACAGCTGTCATACTAATGGGGGAACTTGTATTATAAAAGATGACTGTATCCCTCTAGTAGAAAAAATTTGTGAAGCTGATACTGTGATATTTGGTTCTGCTGTTTATTGGTGGGGAATAACTGCACAACTTAAAATGCTCATAGATAAAATATATTTTAAAAGTGCTGTTATTTCTGAACAAAAGAAAAATATAGGAATAGTTGCTGTTGGAGCTGATGAACTAAGTGGAGAGCAATATGATCTTATCAGCAGACAGTTTAAATGTATCTGTGAATATCTGGACTGGAATCTTGTGATAAATGAGTCTATATCTGCTGCTGATATAGGAGATATGGCTAAACAAACTGAAAAAATAGAAGAATTAAAAGAGATTGGAAAAGGTTTAAAATAAAAAAAATCAAATTTTATTTCTATGTATATACATATTAAAAAATTTATTTTGTAAACTGGAAAATATCCTGAATAATATAATATTATTCAGGATATTTTTATTCAATTTTCTCCTCTATTAATCAGTCTTTCTGTCTATAAATTTTTTTGAGACAATAAATTTTATTTTTTTTGGGGATATATTTTCATTAGTTCCCTTGTTACTGGATTAGATATCATTCTTGGTTTTCTATCTAATATTTCAAAAGTTCCTCTTCTTACAAACTTTATCTTTTTATGTTTTATCAAAGCTTCTTTCATAGTTTCTAAAAAAATTTCTATCTCTTTTAGAGCCTGATTTATATCAATATAATTTTTCCCTATTTCTTGATATATTTTTGCAAAACTTCTCTTATTTATTATTTTCATCTCCTCCATTCACAAAATTTATTAATCCTTTTCCTGCTCTAAATTTTAATACTTTTTTAGGTTTAGTATATATCTTTTCACAATTTCTTGGATCTACAGTTTTTCTAGATTTTACATTTTTTTCTTCAAATACTCCCCAATTTTTAAATATAACTTTTTTATCTTCCTCTATAGCTTTCAATAATGCGTTCCAAAAATTATTTATTTTTTCTTTTGCTTCTTCTCTATTTTTAATACCATTTCTCTCTTTATAAAATTTAATAAATTCTGTTTCTGACATTTTTTCCCTCCAGTAAAATTATAATATGGTTTTCAACTTTTCTATTTCCTTTCATTTCATATATTTACACCTAAAATATTTTTAATTCTTTTTTATCACAGTATTCTCTTTTTAATAAAAAAAAGTATACTAATCTCACATTGTCTATTCTTATTTATAGTCTATTTTTAATTAATCTTTAGCAATTTAATTTTTTACTAAAACCTTCATTTTCCATATATATAAACTTATTTTCCATAATTTCAACTAGTCCATTTCTTTTATCTAACATTTTATTTATACTTTATTTAGATAGTGTATTTTATATTTATTTCCTTCCCATTCAACTACTTTAACTTTTAGTTGAATAAAAGTTCCATCATTTAATTCTACTTCTTCAGTGTAGAAATCTTCTATACAGTCAGAAATTTTACAGCATCTTTCACATGGCATTGATGACTGCCATATAAAAGAATGACATTTTTTGCCCAGACATTCCTCTCTGTTTTCTCCTAATTTTTCACAAGCAGGTTTATTAATATACATAACTTCAAGTGTTTCAACATCAGAAATAAATATCATTTCAAAAATTTGATCCAATACCCATTCAACATTTTTTAAATGACTGATAGGAGAATACTTTTCCATTTTCTCTGTATATATTTTATAACTATTTTTTCCTGATATTTTAGCTGAAAGTAATGCCATATCTGCATTATAATATAAGGAATCATAATCAATATCTTTAGAAGTAAAACAGACACCTGCTGAACATGTTATAATAATATCTGTCTCTATATTTTTTACCTTTTCAAAAAAATTATTCATCATAAAACTTATTTCCTTTTCACTAGTACTGCTTATGGTAAATACTATAAATTCATCTCCACCTAATCTTGAAATACTATCTATCTCAGAAAAACTCCTTTTTAAATTCTTTGATATCTGTTTAAGTATTCCATCTCCTTTTACATGCCCATATTTATCATTTATTCTTTTAAAATTATCAATATCAATAATAATGAAAGCTCCTTCTATATCATTGTTTTCTAATATTTTATTGACTCTTTTCTTAAATTCTCTCCTATTCAACAGTCCTGTTAATGGATCATGTTCTGAGTAATATTTCAGATCATAAATCATATTTTTTATATTTAAATCAAGTTCATCTGATTTTACTATTTTAAATAATTCTTTATCTTTTAAATTTAATAATTCTCCTGTTTTATTTGAAGATATTGCAGATCTATTTTCAACAAAAATTTTATCTAATTTATCTTCTGATATTGGTGGAGAATAATAATATCCTTGAGCATACTGGCATCCTATATTCTTGAGAATATCAACCTGCTCTTTAGTTTCTACTCCTTCAGCTATTACTGCCAAATGAAGTTCTTCTGCTAAATTTATTATTACTTTCAGGAGAATTCTGCTGTTTTTATTCTTTTCTATACTATGTACAAATTCCATATCCAGTTTTAAAATATCTATAGGTAATTTCGCCAGCATATTTAAAGATGAGTATCCAGTTCCAAAATCATCCATCTCTATTACAAATCCAATTTTTTTAAGCCTTTTAACTCCTTCTATTATCTGTTCAGAATTTTCTGTATAAGCAGATTCTGTTATTTCAAGATGTAAAGCTTTAGAAGATATATTATATTTTTTTACTAATTCTATTAATAACTCAGGGAGATTATTATTATATAGATTTATACGAGATACATTTACTGAAATCAATTTTTTACAAGCTTCCTCCCATACAAAGTAATCAATTTCTGTAATAAATCCATTTCTTTCAAAAAGCCCTATAAATGCTTCTGGAAATATCATTCCTTTTTTAGGATAATCCCATCTTACCAATGCCTCTGCTCCCACTATTTTCTCAGTTTTAAAATCATATTTTGGTTGGTAAAATACTTTAAATCTCCTTTCTGCAAGAGAAAGTTTCATATCATTTATAAGCATCTGTTCCTGAAGAAGCTCTTTACGAATAGAATCATTATAATATGCATATTTTTTATCATATTTATTTTTTACTGTATTTGCTGCAAACATAGCTCTGTCACACATTAATTCAATTGAAACATTTTTATCTTCTACCTGATATATTCCATAATGTATAATTATATTCATATTTTTATTAAATTCTGATATTTTTTTAGATATATTTTCCAAAATTTTTTCTATATTAACTACATCAGCAACACATATAATAAAATGGTCTGCTTCTGATCTTCCACATATTCCATAACCATTTATTTCTCCATTAATTATGTTTGCTGTATATTTCAGTAATCTGTCTCCTTCCTTACTTCCATATACATCATTTACAAGCTTAAATTTTGCTATATCAGCAAATACAATATAATATTTGCTTTTTGGTAAATCTTTAAAAAATGCTGTACATTTAAGATAAAAAAAGTCCTTGCTATATATTCCAGTAAGAGTATCTTTTTCTATTTTATTTACAAAGGAAGATGATTCACGCATTTTGATAATATTGGCAAGTCTGTGAAGAATGATAGCTGGTCTATAGGGCTTTACTAAAAAATCTGCAGCTCCCCTTGATAAAGCTTCCACTTCAGCAGCTTCATCTTCATATTGGTTGGTTACCACTACAGGTATATGAACTAAATCTGGATCTTTCATTTTTTCAGATAAAAAAGTATAGCCATCCATTATTGGCATAGCAATATCAAGAAGTACTGCTGAAATATTTTCTTTCTCTTTTTTTAGTATTTCCAATGCCTCTTTTCCATTTTCTGCCTGCAGGACTTTATAAGTAGAACCTAAAATATTATCCAATATTGTACGGTTTATATAATTATCATCAACTATTAATACCACCTTCATTACAGGCATTATTTTCTCCTTTATCTATTTTTTTAATACAAAAAGAAACTTTTACTTATTTTTATGCTTGATAAATTATGTCTATACCTATAAAATTATATTTTTAATTATAAAGTTATTTAAATTTTATATTAATATTTTTCTGAATATTTTTTATTTTCAATATTATATTTTCTTAAATAAATATAACTTTAATTATTTCATTATATATCTTTAAATTTAATTTTTCAACTTAAATATTTCTAATTTAAATTTCCATATATAAAATTTAGTATTTTATTACTATCCATATACATATAATTAATATATCTGACCATGACTATTTAGTAGTATTGCTTCTCTCCATTATTACACCTTACTAATAAAATTTTTATTTATAGAATTTTTTAGCAGCAGAAAAATTTCTTAAATAAATTTGAAATAAAAAACACCCTTTAAAATATGAAGGGTGCTAATAAATTATTTAAAATCCTAAATCTTCTTTTACTAAAATTACTTTTATTCTTCCAATATGCCTGCTATAACGTGTAATTAATATCTGGCAGCATACTGTATCTGGTTTTTTACAGTCATAACAGCATCCAGTCTTTTTGCATGGAGTATCTATATCAAATCTCTGGGCATTGAGGGGTGCAGCAGTGTTTCTAGCCCGTGACATAGCATCTTCCACACTTTTTACTACCTTATTCATTCCTATTATCATCACTACATGCTTTGGTCCATAGCATATAGCTGCTACTCTATTTGAATTTCCATCTATATTTACTAAAACCCCATCTTCTGAAACTGCATTAGAACTGACAAGGAAGTAATCACAGGAAAATATATCACGCATAAGTTTTTCTGATTCTTCTTGGGAAGAGCTCTGTTCTCTGTCTATGACTTTATAGTTACCCATTTTTACAGCTTTTTTCAACCCTATTTCCTCTATGCTTGCTGACCCTCCCCAACCTACACTGCTTCCTTCTGGTATAAGTTCAAGAGCTTTTTTTAAAGCATCTTCTTTTGTATCCACAAAAAAAGCTTCCATATTTCTTGATTTTAAAGCTTTTACCACTTGTTCTCCACGTAAAGAATCTCTCACTTCTTTTATTGTCATAACATTTTCCTCCTTATGTATAAAATCTATATTAATTTTATTAATGAGCATATACATATATAATCACCAGATAACTTGATAAGTTTACTCTCTATATTTCAAGTTTTTCAAGCATATATAAAAGTCCTTCTCTATCATTATCCAGTGTTATATGTTCCACTTGAGATTTTACTTCTGCAGGAGCATTTCCCATGGCAACTCCCATTCCTGTTGCTTTCAGCATATCTACATCATTATAGTTATCCCCAAAAGAAATTGTTTTTTCCATAGGAATTCCCTTTATTCTGCACAGTACTTCTACTGCATTGGATTTTAAAGCCTTTCCATCCATTATTTCTAAATATGTTTCTTTAGATCTATATATTGAAAGTTCTGGATAAATTGCTTTAAGCCTTTTTTCTACTTCTGCTATCTTTTCAGGAGCTCCCATACACATTATCTTATGTACTTCTGTATCCTTTTCAAGAAGTTCTTTAAAATCTCCTTTAAAGCACTTTAAGTTAGTAATTTCTTCTTCTTGTTTTATCCAATAATCACTGTCATCAAATGATATCCACTTACTATTTGAATAAATACTTATACATATATCCTTCCATTCCTTTTTTACGCTTTCTGTTATTTTTTCAGCTTTTTTTGGGGATATGCCATTACTTTTAAGAATTCTGCCATCTGCATCTAATACTAGTCCACCACTATAAGCAACTATTGGAGCTTTTATCCCTACAGTTTTCTGTATAGGATATATCCCTTCAGGCATTCGTGCTGATACAAGAATAAAGGGTATTCCCTTTTTCTCTAACTCTTTTATTTTTTTCTTGGTATTTTCCCTTACTTGATGTTTTGAATCCAAAAGAGTTCCATCTATATCACTGAATACCATTTTATATTTCATCATCTTTCCCTCCTTTAAGAAGCACTTTAGTTTCATTCAGCTTTATATTTATACTTTTAATTATTCTATATTTATTATAGCTAAAAAGGAGCATAAAGTATATTCTATATTTTAGGGAAATAAAATATTTAAATACAATATGTTATAACTACTATCTCTTAGCAATCATTTCAATTTCAACTTTTGCTCCCATTGGTAATCCTGTTACTGAAAAACATGATCTGGCAGGATAAGAACTCTTAAATTTTTTCTGCATAAATACACAGAGTAGAATTATCCTTACTTTCTTTTTCTCCAGCAACATTATTAAAAAATTTAAATCCTGAAAATCCTCCCATTTCTAATTCTTTTCTTATAGAATTTTTATTAAAAATATGATTCCAAATATTGTAACATTCACATTGATTTTCAGTTATTATAATATACTGTTCTAAAGATACCATTGATTCTCTGTAAATACTATTTCTTTGAATACATGAATATGGTTCATCACTCCAAAATCCACTATTTTCATATGTTATTTCTGTTTTTTCCTGAAATTTTTCATAAAAATTTTCTATAAATACATCTAAAATCAGTATTCCACCTGGTTTTAAAGCCTTATATATCTTCTTTAAAAAAATTTTTCTATCATCAGGAGAAAGTACCCCTAAATCACAATATATAAGTACTGCTATATCAAATTCAGCATCATAATCTATTTCAAGATAATTCATATATTTATATTTTATTTTCATATTTTTTTTAGCTGCTGAATCTACAGCATACTCTATTGAACGTTTTGAAAAATCTATCCCTGTGACATCAAATCCCTTATTATAAAACTTTTCTGCATATATACCAGGACCACATCCTAAATCAAGAAGTTTTCTATTACTTCTATTTTCTCCTAAAGATGTTATCCATTCTACTGATTTTTCTATAAAATCATGTTTCCTTGAAGCTCCTTCTTCATCAGGACTGAGATGAGCTTTCAGCATAAACTTAGATATATGTTCATCATCCCAAAACTTTTTACTGCTTGGAGCATATTCTGTTGGTTTTTCCTTGAGGTAATTAATTAATTTTTTCTTCATAGTTGGTCTCCTTTTGATTTATTTCAGTGATATGAGAATAAAAAAAAGCTGTGGTTTACCCACAGCTGGAAAATCATTATAGCCAGTGTGAAATAAATGGTTAAAATCATATGAACGCAAAAAAGCTGCAGTCAACAGCTGAAAAATTTTGTTCAATTATGATTACCTTTCATTTCCATGACATTCTCATATTACTGATTGTATAATATCAAGTATGTTGGACTACCTCACCTCAAATAGAATATTTTCTCATATCACTTTAAAGATATGATACTATAAAATAAAATTATTGTCAAAAAATAAAAAAACTGCCCTTTTCAGACAGTTTGGTTTTTTAATTGGTGGCTGGGCTGGATGGATTCGAACCAGCGCATGACGGAGTCAAAGTCCGTTGCCTTACCGCTTGGCGACAGCCCAACAACAGTATAATAGTATCAAATTTATCTTTGTTTGTCAATAAAATTTTTGAAAATATCCAAAAAAAATTTATTTCCAGCTGATTTCAGCTCATTTAACTCTGTACTACTATTTTATTTTCACAAAAAAAGATATGATATATATATCTAAAGAGCTCTTAGAAAAACTAAAATAGCAGGAGGTAATATAATGGCAAAAAAAAAATTCAATAATAAAAACAGTAGTGGAAAAAGAAATAGCTAAAGTTACAAACTCAATTAAAAGGCAGGAAGCTATTGAAAAAGAACTTGAAAATTCACAGGCTACATTGGAACACATAGCCGAACAGATTGAAGCTGGAACTCCTATTCCTGATGATTCAAAATTTTCAGGCTATGATGAATGGCAGACATTTCTTGAGAAAAAAATCAAATCAAAAAATTCCTCTCTTGAAACTATTGATAAACAGAAAAGTCTTCTGGCTGCTTATGAATTTTATCTTAAAAATAATGCTGAATAAAAAATAATTAATAACTCAATATGACTATAAGGGAGAAATATTTTCTCCCTTTTTATCATTTTATTTTGTTCAATAATACTTTTTACAAACAGCAACTATTAATTAACAAAATTCCAACTTGTCTTTCTTGTTTTTAAACATTAAAAATGATATATTTGAATTAAATCAATATAAAATATATAAAAATAAAAAATTTTAGAAAGGAATAATTATGACTGAAAATGAATTGCTTGAAATTTGGGAAGCTGCAAAAAAAGGAAACACATATTCAAGAAAACCTCTTCCTGTAGAATATGTAAAAGAGGCTGAAGACTATATAAATGAAATCAATAGCTCCATTGAAAAACGAAAAACATCTTGGTCTGTTTCATATCCTACAGTATTAATCAAAGAAATAGGAAAAGAAAATGAAGTTCTTGCTAAAAGAATACTTTTTGTTATTTCACAATGGAGAAGGGAAGGAATCATAAGTGATTTCTATTATATGTTCAATGATATAGATATAGCTGCAAAAATTGGCTATTCTCTTTCTGAAATAATTGAAGAATCTATTATAAAATTTAAAAAAAATATATCAATTGACAATATAGAAGTTTCTCTAGAGAAATTATGGAAGTATTATTCTGAAGAAGAATTTGTAAAATTTACAGATAGAATTTTCACATCTGATATGAATATATTATTAGAAAAGAAAAATGATGACTACTTGCTTTATATTCTTCTTACATCAGCTTCTATTCTCTATGTAAAAGACCCAGTAAAATATCAGCGTTACCTTGCTCCTATATACTCTTATGCTGATAAATTTGGAGATGTATGTACTTGTATAATCCTATCTAAAATTGCTCCTGTTTCAAAGGAAGCTGAAGAACTACTTATTAAATTAATAAAAGAAAATGAAGGAGCTAAAGTAAATATATACAGATTTGGATTTCACAGAGATTTCAAAAAGTTTAAAAAATTTTGTGATGATAAAAATATTCCTGAATACTATCCTCTTTTATTGCTTATCCTTGAAATTATGAATGAATATAATAATGATATGAAAAGAACTGCTCAATATTTCAATGAAACATATAATAATAACAGAGAGGAATTTATGAAAGTTTATCACAGATTATCTGATAAGATGCACTCTCCCAAAGCACTGTTTCTTTTAGCAATTATGATGAAAAACAAAAATGGGGAGGAAGAGTTAAAAGAGGAAAAATTAAATACTGATATAATCAGATATACAGAAAATATTTTGAATCACAAAAATAATAATGTTCTTGAATATTTAAAGGGAAGTATTACTAAAGAGGAAGTAATGAAAAAATATATGAGAGGAAACATTCCAATGGTTGAATATTTGTATACTGCTGTTGCATGTATGTATGACCACAGTTCTATTGCCAGAAAATTCTGGGATATTTATATGTCCTTTGCAGAACATGAATCTTATGATTCAACTAAAATAAAATTCTATAATTATTTCATTAAAGGAAGATCTAAATGGCTTAATGAATCTCCAATAGACTGTGCAAAAATTTTGATGAAATATGGATTCCCTTTTAAGAAAATCCTTGCTGTATATTGTATAGCTGGTGATAATTCATGGAATGGAGAAACTATCACTATGAGTGATGCCATAGAAATTATAAAAAATCATGAAAATGAAGCTTTAGAACTTCTTGATGAATGGAGAAAACTTGAAAAATGTTCAAGTGATGAAACTGCTTATCAAGCAAGACTTATGGAATTACTCTTTGATAAAAGTGATATTTCTGATTACTCTCTGCTTGTTGAAATGTTAAATCATAAATCTAAGGTTATCAAGAAAAAAGCTGAAGAAATAATTACAAAACACAAAGATAAAACTGAAAATCTCCTTGAATCTGCTAAAAACAAGGCAAAAGGAGAAACTCTCCAAATCATTAATCGTATAATAAAATTCTGGAATAATGAACATCTTTTTCATGAAGGTTTCTCTTTTACAAATGAGGCAGCAATAAAATTCTGTACAGAGAATTTTGATAAAGCCAACGACAAAGTTATCTCATGGATACCATATGGTATGCTTTCCGGAATTCGTTTTGCTGATCTCAGTGGAACAGCCCCAGATATAATAATGGAATTTATTTTAGTAGAATATATGTCTCTGGCTGCACCATATCGTATAAAAGCTGCTGATAAAGTAGCAGAGATACTAAATCTTCAAGATATACAAAAAGCTCTTGAAGGCATATATAATGAATGGATAAGAAATGGTGCTGATACAAAATTAAAAATGTTTATGCTTCCATATTGTGTTTTTGCTTCTGATTCACAAATACTTCAATTAAATAAACAACTTTTAAAATGGGCAGAAGCATCACGTGGAGCTCTTGCAGCATTTGCTGTATCAGTTGCAGCACTAAATGGTGGGAATGTAGCTTTGATGATGGTGGACAGCATATCTTCAAAGTTTCCTAATAATCAGGTGAAAAAAGCTGCTAAAGCTGCTTTTTCAGCTGCTGTTAAAATACTTGAAATTCCAGAAGATGTACTTTCAGATCGTATTGTTCCTTCACTTGGATTTGATAAAACTGGTAAAAAAATACTTGATTTTGGTGCTCATACTTTTACCCTTGCTTTAACACCAGATTTTGTCCTCTCTATCTATGACAATGGAAAAGAAAAATTTGTAAAATCACTTCCAAAGCCAACTGCTGAAGATGATCCTGTAAAAGCAGAGTCAGCTAAAAAAGATCTTTCTGAACTTAAAAAACAGATAAAAGCAGTAGTACAAACTCAATCTGCCAGATTGAAAAAAGTTCTTATGAATGGGCGTTACTGGAATAGTGAAAACTGGAATTCCCTCTTTGTTGAAAATCCAATAATGCATCAGTTTGCTATGGGGCTTATCTGGGGAGTTTATGAAAACAACAAACTTATAGAATCATTCAGATATATGGAGGATGGTACTTTCAATACAGTTGATGAAGATGAATTTACAGTTCCTGAAAAAGCTCATATTACCCTTGTACATCCTGTAGAGCTTGGAGAAGAACTTACTGCATCTTGGAAAACTCAGCTGGAAGATTATGAAATAATCCAGCCTATAGAACAGCTTGATATATCAATCCCAGAGCTTGCCTCTAAAGATATGGCTGGTAAAAAAATAATACGTTATTCTGATAAATATATCAAAGTTGGTAAAATAAACTCTGCTGCAAAAAAATATGAATTTATTCGTGGAGAAGTCCTTGATGCTGGTTCTTTCTTCTGTTACCATATTGTTGATAAGTTTCTTAATATATATGTTCATATAAATGTTGATGATATGTATATGGGACAGGATTTTGATGAGGAAATAACTATAAAGGAAGTTACTTTCTGTCGTCTGCCTGAATCAGGAGAACCTTTAGATGATATAAAAGACAATATGATATTAGATATTTCTTCACTTTCACAGAGATTTGTAAGCAGTGTTATTGCTCTTCTTGATAAAATAACAGAATAAAAAACTAGATAATTTTTAAATTAAAAAGCAGTTGAAGTCTTAAAATAATTTCAATTGCTTTTTGTATAACAGAATAATACTATTAGTAGTTTATCTTGAAATAAATATCTTAGTATGTTATCATAAATATTATTGTAATATAAATTTCAAAAAAAAGGGGAGGATTTTGTGTCCTTAAATGTTTCTAACTAAACCAACTAAATAAAAAGTTGTTTTTTAAAAAGCTTCCAGACCTTGTAATACACAAGTTTTTTTGTGATGTCTTTTTAGAAATAGGTAAGAAACATGGATATCATTAAACCAAACTTTATTGTAAATTAATAGATATTGAATAAAGAATTATTTTATAATTTTTAATATATTTTAAAATTAATTCATTGAAATTCAATATTAAATATATTGACATTTAATTTAAGTGATAAAAGGGTATAGTGACTTTAGTGTTACTATACCCTTTTTTATTTTTATCCATCTTTCTTTTTATTTTAATTAAAAATGGAGGATAATAATCAATGCTTAATTGTATAGAAAAAATTAAAAAAAATGTAAATCTAGAAGAAGGAAATAAAACTGTAGAAAATATATTAGTAACAATATATCTCCAAGAGGGAATATCAACTAAAGAACTAGCTAAACTGAATTTTCTTCCTCTTCCTGTTACAGCTGCTGTAAAAAAAGAATTTATTAAAGAAAAGCTGGTTATTCAAGATAGAGGAAGCAGACTCACTGCCAATGGAATACATTTTGTAGAAAATAAATTAGGATTTAAAAATATAGATAAAAAATTATATCTCAAATTGCTTACAAATCCTCAGGAAGAGTATGAGGAAATAAATAAAATAAAAGAGGAGATACACCATATTTTTGAAAATCGCCCTCAGGCAGATGTGACTTTAGATCAATCAAAGTCCAATATGGAAACCTCTTTAAAAAGAGCTGTATTATGTCTTAAAAATTATGACTTGATAGGAAAAAATATCTTATGCCTAGGTGATGATGATTTAACCAGTATTGCCTTAGGATTTTTATTGAAAAAACTCTTTCCTTCCGCTCTTTATCAAAGTACTGAAGTTACTGTAATAGATATAGATAAAAGAATAATTGAATATATAGCTGATACAGCTGTGAAAGAATCTCTGCCAATCAGGTGTGAATATATAGATTTAAAAAAAACTTTACCTGATAAATTTAAAAATAAGTTTGATTGTTTTTTTACAGATCCTCCATATACATTAAAAGGAATGAATCTATTTATTTCAAGAGGAATTGAGGCTTTAAAAAATGAAAGTGATCTCAATATTTATTTTTCTTTTGCTCATAAGTCTCCAACTTATCAACTAAATATGCAGAAAAACTTTTTAGCTATGGGACTTGCTATTTCAACTGTGACTCCAAGATTTAATACTTATGAAGGTGCCAGTATAATAGGGAGTACAGGGCAGATGATAGTACTTAAAACTACTGACATTAGAAAACCACTTATAAAAAATGTTTATAGTGGTCTTTTATATACTGGGGAATTTACAAAAACAGTCCGTCTTTATAAGTGTAAAAAATGTGGAAATAGTATAAAGACAGGAAATTCTGAAAAAATAAAAAATATTGAAACTCTTAAAAAAATAGGGTGCTGTAAATGTAATAATAAAATATTTGATTTAATTCAGAGAAAAAATAAGTAAAGGAGAATTTATGTTCAAATTAAAACAATTAGGACAACATCTTTTAGTTGAATATTACGATTGTGATGTTGAAATATTAAAAAATACATTATTAATTGAAAAATATATGATAGAAGCTGCAAAAGTAGCTAAAGCCACAATAGTAGAAAGTGTCTTTCATACTTTTAATCCATGGGGTGTAAGTGGAGTAATTGTTATAGAAGAATCTCATTTAACCATTCATACCTGGCCAGAATATAAATATGCTGCTGTAGATTTATTCACTTGTGGAAATATGATAAAACCCTTAGCAGCTTTTAATCTTTTAGAAATGAAATTAAAAGCAGAAAGATTCGATTTAAAAGAAGTGTCCAGAGGTTCATTAGAAAGGATATTAAAAAGATAAAATGAAAGGGCAGCTATAATTAGCTGCTCTTTTTATATAAATTACTGTTGTGGTACCACTGCAAAGAAAATTAAATCCTCATCACTATTATTTATAACACTGTGAGAATGTCCTTTAGGGCAGTAATGACATATTCCTGGATACAGTTCCTCTTCCCCTGCAAAATATATATTATCTCACTTCCAGTTTCATGTTTATGATATCCAACAGATGCTCCAGGTACAAGTTTACTATACATGATACGATTTTTTTCATCCATAAACATAAGAGCAGCAACATTCTTTTCTCCACCATAAAATTTTTCTAATATAGTTGTTTCCATCTCTTCAAACTTAATCAACATAAACTTTCCCCCTTTTTTATTTCTCATATATTAACATAGTTGTATAAAAAAAACAACCTGAAACCCTTAAGATTTCAGATTGTTTTTATTCCCAGATATTTTAAAATTCTTCTTCTACAGCTACTACTTCCTCTCCTTTTGACTCCATTTCATTATATCTAGCTATAACTGAATCAGTTATCTCTTTTCTTAATTCAGGAGTTATTGGATGGACGATATCTTTATATTCTCCATCAGGCATTTTTCTTGATGGCATAGCTACAAACATTCCTTTTTGTCCATCGATTATTTTTAGACCATGGATAACAAAACATTCATCGAATGTTACATCAGCATAAGCTTTCAGCTTCAACTCATTCTCATTCTTTACTACCCTTAGTCTAACATCTGTGATTTTCATAATTAATGCACCTTCCCTTATTTTAGTATCATCTATAAAGAACTGCAAAGATGTACTTCACAGCTTTTAAAATGCTCTTTTAATGTTTTATATATATTTTCTGCTTCTTTTTTATCAGCAAAAACATAATATGCACTTCCACTTCCTGACATAAAAAATTTTATATTATTTATTTCCGCTAATTTTTTTCTAAAATTCATTATGTTTTTATCTTCAAGGAGAAGTCCCTGTTCCAGATGATTTTCTATATTTTCTTCTATTGTAGATATACTATTTTCTTTCAGTCCCAGAACTATCTTATCTATATCTGCATCTTTTTTATTATTGAGCATATACATATTTTTATATGCTTTTCCTGTGGAAACTCCAAAGTTTGGTTTTATAACTATTATTAAGCTTTCCAGATTATTTTCTATTATTTTAATGTTTTCTCCTATACCAGTAACTCTGGCAGATTTGTTTATCAAAAAAAATGGAATATCTGCACCTATACTTTTTCCTATTTCTATGAGCTTTTCATTTGTAAAGTAATTTCCATGAAATTCATTTAATAATTTAAGTAGAAATGCTCCATTAGAACTTCCTCCACCAAGTCCAGCCTGATGAGGTATCTTTTTTTTAAGATATACCTCTATTTTTCTTTTTTCAAGACTACTTTCATCATAAAATTTATCATATATTTTATACAAAATATTTTCTTTTCCAGTTGGTATATCTCTTTTATTTGTTTTTATAGTCAATGTTCCAGAAATATCCTCTATTTCTCCACTCATTTCATCACTTAAACTGATAGGCACCATTACCATATCTAAAAGATGATACCCATCTTCTTGCTTCCCTATTATATTTAATCCTATATTTATCTTTCCATTGGAATTCAAAGAAAATTTCACTAAAAAATGTCCTCCTCGCTGTCCAGATCTATTTTTATTCCTCTGCTATCCAGAACTTTTATAAGTTCAGAAGTTTTTTCTTTAGCTACATTCCCAGCAGGAACTTCCAATATTTCAAATTTAAAATATTTGTTAAAATATTCCAATTCAAGAATCTGTCCTACTTTTACCTCAGTTCCAGCCTTTGCTACTTTTCCATTTAATTTGGCTTTACCCCCATCTACAACTACTTTAGCTATGGGTCTTCTTTTTATTATTCTGCTCACTTTTAAAAATTTATCCAATCTCATATATTATGTTCAAACCTCCAGTCTTATTATTTATATATACTATATTTTTTTCATATGTCAATGTTTATTTTTTGCTTCATTCCAAAATTTTTCCATAGTATCCAGTGAAGAACTTGTTAAATCGCAGTGCTTTTCTATATATCTGAACCTTGTATCAAATTTTTTTATTGTCTTCTCTAAAGCGTCAGTTGAATTTATATTTAAAAATCTTGAAAGATTTACCATTGAAAAAAGTAAATCTCCAAGTTCTTCTTTCATATTTTCCAAATCATTATTATTAATAGCCTGCTTTAGCTCATTTAGCTCCTCTTCAACTTTAGCTATAACATCTTTTGTATCAGTCCAGTCAAATCCTACTTTAGCAGCTTTTTTCTGTATTTTTTCTGCTTTAGCTAATGCTGGAAGATACATTGGCACACCATCAAGTGCGGATTCTCTTTTTTGTTGTTCTTTCTCAGTTTTCTTTATTTCTTCCCAGTTTTGTAATACCTCATCAGAAGTTATACCACCATCTTTTTCTTTAAATACATGGGGATGTCTTCTTATCATTTTCTCGTTTATTCCCTTTACTACATCTTCTATTGTAAATTTTCTTTCATCTTCACATATATCAGCCTGAAATACTATATTCAAAAGAAGATCACCTAATTCACCTTTCAGTTCATCTCCACCTTCATCCATTGCCTCTAGTACCTCACATGTTTCCTCCATTAAACATGGCTTCAGAGTCTCAAGAGTCTGTTCTCTATCCCATGGACATCCTCCCTCTCCTCTCAGCTTTTTTATTATTTCCACAAGTCTGTCGAATTCTTTCACTTACATCACTCCCTCATATTCATTGAAAAATCTATTAATATTCCCTTTATAGAATACTCCTTCTTCTCTGTTAAGATATTTCAGATTCCCCATTGTCATCATTTGAGATATTTTTTCTATATTAACTTTTTCATTTAAAAATCTTATAAAAAAACCATTTTTTTCCTGTCTGATAACATATATCCCTAATTCTCTAGCTTTAAGCTTAATTCCTATATAATAGAAAAGATTGATAACTTCCCTTGGTGGATTTCCAAATCTATCTTTTATCTCATTTTCTAATTCCTTTAACTCATCTTGAGTTTTCAGTTCTGCTGCTCTTCTATAAATAACTATTTTTTCATCTTTTTCTATATATTCATCAGGAATAAAAGCTGGCATATTAATTTTTATCTCCATTTCCATCTCTTCTTCTGGAGCATTTCCTTTAATACGCTGTATTTCTTCATTCAACATCTTAATATAGAGATTATAGCCAAATGTTTCAAGAGCTCCATGCTGCCTGTCTCCTAATATCTCTCCAGCTCCTCTTATTCTCATATCCTCTAATGATAATTGAAATCCTCCACCTGAATCTCCAAGATTTTTTATAGATTCCTCTCTTTCTTTAGCTTTTTTAGTTTGATGTTCTTTAGTAAGAAGATAACAGTAACTTTTTCTTCTTCCTCTTCCTATACGTCCTCTCAATTGATATATTTGGGAAAGTCCTAGTTTTTCCACTCCATCAATTATCATAGTATTGGCATTTTCTATATCAATACCATTTTCTATTATAGTAGTAGATATGAGCATATCTATATCACCATTTTCAAAATCTTTTATCTTGGTTTTTATCTCTTTTGGAAGCATTTGCCCATGTATATAATCCAATTTTAAGTAGTTAGGAAGAAGTTTTCTAAGTTCATTAGTTTTCTTTTCTATATTTTTCACAGAATTGAATATATAAAAAACCTGCCCTTCTCTAGCTATCTCACTCATAATTATCTCTTTAAGTTTTTTATCATCTTTTTCTATAAACATTGTTTCAATAGGTTTTCTTCCTTCTGGGGGAGTATCTATTATAGATAAATCTCTTATTCCCAACAAAGAAAGGTTCAAGGTTCTTGGAATTGGGGTAGCTGTTAAAGTTATCATATCTATTTTATTTTTTAACTTTTTTAATTGTTCTTTTGCTTTCACTCCAAATTTCTGTTCTTCATCTATTACTACAAGCCCTAAATCTTTAAATTTTACATCTGATGACAAAATTCTGTGAGTACCAATAACTATATCAATAGTTCCAGCAGCTATCTTTCTTAGCACTTCTTTCTGTTCTTTTTCACTTTTTAATCTGCTCAATATCTCAATAGTTACAGGGTAATTTTTAAATCTTTCTGTAAATCTCTCATAATGCTGCTGTGCAAGAACTGTTGTAGGTACCATTACAACTACCTGCTTTCCATCAATAGAGGCTTTAAAAGCTGCTCTTAAAGCTATTTCTGTCTTGCCATATCCCACATCTCCACATATTACTCTATCCATTACTCTGTCAGATTCCATGTCTCTTTTTACATCTTCTATGGCTTTCAACTGAGATGCAGTTTCTTTATATGGAAAGCTTTCCTCAAATTCTTCCTGCCATACTGTATCATGGGAAAAGGCATATCCTTTTTCAAAAGCTCTCTTTGCCTGTATCTCAATGATTTCTTTAGCAAAGATAACCATATCTTCTTCTAATTTCTGCCTTTTTCTTCTGAATCCTCTTCTTCCAAGCTGATATATATCAGGTATCACTCCAGGAGTAGATACATATTTTTCAATCTTATTTATTCCCTCTACTGGTACAAAAAGTTTATCTTCATCTGCATATTTTATCTTTAAATAATCCTGTCCATTCATAGTTTCTATTCCCTGATAGATACCTACTCCATAGTTTTCATGGATTATGAAATCATTTTCTCTGATTTGAGATACATCTTTATACTTCAGATTAACTTTTTCTTTGGGTTCTCTTTTTACCTTTATTCCTTTTAGTTCTCTGTCTGTAAGAATAAGTTTATCTTTCTCTCTATATCCCTCATAATGAGGATATCTCTGTATCTCTATGTTATATTTATTAAATATTTCTTTATATCTCTTCTCTTCCTCTGACAGCAAAACAATATTTTCTTTTGCACTTAATTTTTTAATATAGTCATAATCTTCAAATTTTTTAATCTCTTCTTCTGAAAATCTTTTTATTTCTATTTCTTCAGCACTTTCAAGTATTTCATAGAATCTTTTTCTAAATTTTTCTTCTTCATCTCTTTCTCTGAGTATATTTTCTTCTAATTTATATCTCAGCAGTTCATTATTTTCAAAATATATCTTTAAACCTTTTATTTTATTTTTTTTAATCAACTCATAAAAAGATAATTTTCCATCTTTATTATTGTTTATATACACATTTATATCATCAATATTCTCAATACTTTTCTGACTTTCAAGATCAAAATATGTTATTCTCTCTATTTCATCTCCAAAAAATTCAATCCTTACAGGATAATCTCCATCACTTGAAAAAATGTCAAGTATATCTCCTCTTATGCTGTACTGCATTCTTTTTTCTAGCATATATACTTTATCATACTTATTCTTTATAAGATTTTCCTGTATTTTACCTAAATTCATTTCCTTTCCTTTTTGAAAAGAAAGTTTATCTCCTTCTAAAGAATAATCTCTAAGAAATGCTTCAAGAGATATAAGTATTATAAATTTATCTTTTGATTTTAAAATTTTAAGGAGATCATAATTAAGTTTTTCAAATTCTTCATCCTCATAGCTGCTTTCAATTTTTAAAATTTTTCCATCATAAAAATCACTGAGGGTATTATAATAATCCTCAATATTTTTATTGGATGAGCATAGATATACTATGTTTCCTTTTATTTCTTTAAGTAAAAAGGGAATCCTCCCTCTATATTCTGTTATCATATCTCACTCCATTTTTATTTATTCATGCATATATTTTACTCTGTATTTTCAACTTTTCATAGTGAAAATATAATTCTGTTATAATAATTTTATTATTTTTTTATATGTATATGTTCAAAAATAAATTAAGTTTTATATATTCTTCTCAGTTCAGCAATATAGCTGTATATATTCAGAAATTTTCTCTTTACAAATCTATAAAAAAATAATATAATCAAATAATAAAAATTATTATTCATTTTTTCAGAAAAAGAAAATATTTTTTTAAATAATATTAAATTAATAAGGGGGAACTCTATGAACAAAAAATTATTTACTTTGCTCACAATGACAGTCCTTACAGTATCAAGCCTTACTCTTTATGCAAAAGATACAAAACTTGTAGTAGCACAGAATGCTGATGCGAAAAGTCTGAATCCTCAGATATCCAATGATATACCTACTCATAGAGTGAATATCAATATCTATGACAGACTTATTGAAAAAGACAAAGATATGAACCTTATACCTGGACTTGCTGAAAGCTGGGAACAAGTAGACCCTCTTACTCTTGTTTTAAAAATAAGAAAAGGAGTTAAATTCCACAATGGTGATCCTCTTACAACTGGAGATGTAGTATTCAGTTTAAAAAAAGCTACAGAAACTCCTGCTTTAATGGCATATTTTAGTGATTTAGAAAAAATAGAAGCTGTAGATGAAAATACAGTTAAAATAACAACTAAAGTTCCTTATGGACCTCTTGTTAACTACCTTGCCCATGTAGGTGCTGGTATAATGAGTGAAAAAGCTGTAACAGCTGGTGGAAATGACTATGGACAACATCCAGTAGGAACTGGACCATTTATGTTTGTATCTTGGACTTCTGGAGATAGAATAGTCTTAAAAGCCAATCCTAACTACTATAAAGGAAAACCTGGAGTTGACTCATTGACATTCAGAGTTATTCCAGAAGGAACAAATAGAACAATCGCTCTTGAAACTGGGGAAGCTGATATTGCTTATGATATAGATCCTATTGATGCAGATATGGTAAAAAATAATCCTAGATTAAAAGCCGACCAGAATTCTGCTATGAGTATGACATATCTTGGATTTAATACTCAAAAAGCTCCTTTTGATAAAAAAGAAGTAAGACAGGCAATAGCTTATGCAACTGATGTTGACAGTATTATTGATGCTGTTTTCCTTAAGGCTGCTAAAAAATCTAACTCTCCTGTATCTCCTAATGTATTTGGATATAGTAAAGATGCAAAACTTTATACTCAAAATATAACAAAAGCAAAAGGATTATTAGCTGAAGCCGGATACCCTAATGGATTCAAAGCAAGAATATGGACAAATGATAAAAGTGTAAGAAAAGATACAGCTGTTATCCTTCAAGATCAGCTTAAACAAATTGGTATAGATGTACAGATTGAAGTTCTTGAATGGGGTTCTTACTTAGATAGAGTTGCTAAAGGAGAACATGATATGTTTATACTTGGATGGTCTTCTAGTGCTGACTCTGATTCAGCTATGTATGCTCTTTTCCACTCTAAAAATTTAGGTGGAGCTGGAAACAGAACTTTTTACAAAAACTCAAAAGTTGATGAACTTCTAGATAAAGCAAGAGAAAGTACAGTTCCTGAAGATAGAATCAAATACTATAAAGAACTTCAAGATATAATTCAGGAAGATCTTCCTATGTTTGCACTTGTTTATCCTGATGATATTACAGGAATGCAGAAAACTGTAGAAGGATTTATTTTCCACCCAGAAGGAACTCACTATCTTGCACCAGTAACAAAAAAATAGTATAAATTAAAAATAAACAGCTGTCAAAGTTATATTTGATGGCTGTTTTTATATTAAAAAGAACTTTTAAATATATAAACCCCGCAGGGTTGAGGCTTAGTTTAGTAAACTAAGAGATAAATCACTATAATAACAATGATTAAAAGGATAATTATTAAAGTACCCCCTTCAATCTCATTGTTGTTAAAGTGAAACTCCAGCTTAAACATACTAAACCTCCTTGTGTAATGGATTTTCTATCAATAAGAAACGCTAATTACTTATTGATATGAAAAAGACTTTCACAATGTGAAAGTCTGTCTCATAGCGTTTTTTATTCCATTACACAAGTACCCTTTCAGGTACCTTTATTATACCATATTTTCTTAAAAAGTCAATTCTATACTTTTTTACTCTTTCTAAGTCAGATTTCTATCATATATTCATCATCTATTAATATATAATCACAATCATATTTTTGACACATTTCAAAATTTTTAATATTTTCTTCTATCATCATTTCCTTTATACAAAGTGAGTCTTCAAACCTTTTTTCTATAATATTTGCATATCCCTTTATTTTAGAGAAATTTTTTTTAATATACTCTTCTGTCATAATAAGACAGAAATATCTCATATGTTCCAGATATTCTTCCTCAAAATCCTTTTTCCAGTCAAATGGAATGTAACATCCTTCTACTATAAGGTTTTGTCTATTTTCAACTGCTGTTTTTATCATTTCTCTAACAATAGGCCACAGATAACCAGTTAATTCATTATCATCATTTGGAGTAAGAGTTGTGTTCCCACTTCTTATCAATCCCATTTTTAAATGGTCAATAGATAAATATGGAAAGTTATATTTTTCTAATAGCTTTTGTGCCATAAGTGTTTTTCCAGTATGTGAGCTTCCTGCAATCAATATAATCATAAATTCTCCTCTGATTTTTATTGAATAAATTTATAAAAAAGAGAATGGCTTAAAAAATTATTTTTTACTTAATAAGCCACCCTCACTGTAATTTAAAAGATTATATTATTACTCTATTTTTTCCAATTGAGATATATTCCCAGACTGTATATATTCTAAACTTCTGGCAATCTTTTCTACTGGCCAATTCCACCATTTCATTTTAAGTAATTTATCTACTATATCATCTGAAAAACGTTTTTTTAGCACTCTGGCAGGACTTCCTCCAACAATTGTATAAGGTGGCACATCTTTAGTAACAACTGCTCTTGTCCCAATAATAGCTCCATCTCCAATAGTTACCCCTGATAATATCACAGCTTCATAGCCAATCCATACATCATTTCCTATTGTAATACCTCCTCTATTATCCCATGAATCTCTTACATTCATTTTATGTCCCCATTCTTCACTAAACAGTGGAAAAGTATAAGTAGATAAAGAATGCAGTGTATGATTGGCACAGTTCATTAAAAACTTAGTTCCACAAGCAATGGAACAAAACTTTCCAATAATAAGTTTATCGTTGTTTACTGGATAATGATAAAGTACGTTATTCTTTTGAAATTCTAAAGGGTCATTATAAAAATCATTATAAATAGTATATTCTTCAACTTGGATATTAGGATTTGTAACTATATTTTTTAAATATACTATCTGTTTATCATTTGTTCTTGGATATATTTTATTTGTATCTGGAATAGTCATCATAATCTCCTTTTTAATTTGATCTATTAAAAAACTACTCCAGAAAAAACAATACAAAGCTTCATTTCTCACCTCCATTAAATTAACAGAGAAAATTTTATTATTATGTATATACATAATAATAAAATATTTATTTTTATTTTAAATATCCCACTAAAAGGGCTATATCATTTCCTGTAACTCCACTTATTCTAGAAGCTTCCCCTATTGAAAGAGGTTTTATTTCTTCCAACCCACATCTAGCTATATTAGATATTCCCTTCACTTCTGAGAAATCAAAATCAACAGGTATTTTTACCTCTTCAAGTCTTTTAAATTTCTCTATCTGTTCATTTTCTCTTTGAATAAAGATTTCATATTTTATCATTGTTTCTATCTGATTTTTTATAAATTCTGGATAATCATTTATCTCTGTTATATCTTTTAAGCTGTCATAAGTTACCTCTTTTATTTTTAAAAGATCTCCTATTTTGACACCTTTAGTAAGTTTCTGATTTGATCCAAGTTTTTCAAGAAGTGCATTAGCCTGAACCATTGGTACACTTATCTCTTTTAACCTTGCTATTTCATCATTCACTATTTTTATAGAATTTTCTAGATAATCAAGTTTTTCGGAAGATAGGATTCCTATCTCTTTAGCCTTTGTAAAAAGTCTCATAAAGGCATTGTCAAACCTAAGAGTTAATCTATATTCAGATCTTGATGGAAGGACTCTATAAGGCTCTGGTGTCTTCTTATGAATTATATCATCTATAAGCACTCCCATATACCCTTCACTTCTATCAATGATAACTGGTTCCTTTCCATCTACTTTTCTGGCAGCGTTTACTCCTGCTATAAATCCCTGACATGCTGCTTCTTCATAACCAGATGTTCCATTTATCTGACCTGCAAAGTAAAGCCCTTCTATTTTTTTACTCTCCAGACTTGGATAAAGCTGAGCTGCTGGAGCATAGTCATACTCTACTGCATAACCATATCTCATTACCCTTGCATTTTCCAATCCTGCTATTGTTCTCATCATTGCTTCCTGAGCAAATGGAGGCATTGCAGTAGTAAGTCCATTTACATACACTTCTTCTGATTCTGCTGATTCCAATTCTAAAAATATCTGATGATTTGATTTATCTGGAAAATTTATTACTTTTCTATCAAGTGATGGACAATGTCTAGGTCCATGAGTTTTTATTATTCCACTTACTATTGGAGAATATTGAAGCATCTCTTTTGCCACTTCAATTGTTTTTTCTGTAGTATAAGTAAGCCAAGTAGGTACTACATTATTCCTTTCTTTCTCAGTGAATATTGAAAAATATCTTGGATGTTCTTCTCCCTTTAATTCTTTCATTTTACTGAAATCTATACTTCTTTTATCAAGTCTTGGAGGTGTAGCTGTCTGATATCTTTCAATATTTATTCCATGCTCTCTTAAACTATCAGAAAGTTTTTCAGCAGAATTTTCTCCCTGTCTTCCAGCTGAATAGGCTACATCACCTATTACTATTTTTCCTTTTAAAAATGTTCCAGTGGCTAAAACTACAGATTCAGCATAATATTTTATTCCAAGTCTAGTTATTATTCCTTTTATTTTTCCATTTTCAACTATGATTTCATCTACACAGTCTTGAATTATTTCAAGATTATCTGTATGTTCTAAAAGTTTTCTCATTTCTATTCTATATAGATATTTATCTGCCTGTCCTCTGGTTATCCTTGCAGCAGGTCCTTTACTTTCATTGAGATGTTTTAACTGAAGATTAAATTTATCAGTATGTCTTCCCATCTCACCACCAAGTATATCCATTTCAGCAACAAGATTACTTTTTCCAGGTCCTCCTATTGAAGGATTACATGACATCATAGCAATAGTATCAAGATATAAAGTGAACATAACTGTTCTTTTTCCAAGTCTTGCAGCAGCAAGGCTTGCTTCTACTCCACCATGTCCTCCTCCTACTACTATTACTTCATATTTTTTTATTTCCATTTATTATTTCCTCCAAACCCAGATATTAAAAGTAAGAAGAGAGTGACTAAATTTAAGCCACTCTCATTTATTATTTTCCTACACAGAAATTACTGAATATATGATCCAGCAGATCTTCACTTGATATCTCTCCAGTAACTTCAGAAAGTGAATCTAAAGCACCTTTGATATCAACTGCCATAAGATCCATGGGAAGTCCATTCTCTATAGTTTCAAATATATTTTCCACAGACTGTTTCGTTTTTTCAAGAGCAGACTTATGCCTTATATTTGTTATTGTTATCTTTTGAGAACTGTCCTCTACATTTTCCTCAATGATATGCTTATATATTTCTTCTTCCATTTCATCTATACCTTGATTCTTTATAGCTGATATCTCCAACCATTTATTTATCTTAGTCAAAGGTGAAAGGTCTATATCTTCTCTTATATCTATTTTATTAAGTATTCCTATAACTTTTTCAGCTTTTATAGCCTCATGTATTCTCATGTCTTCCTCATCTAAAGCTTTTGAACCATCTACTACAAATAATATCAGATCAGCACTTTCAATAAGTTTTTTAGATTTTTCCACTCCAATATTTTCTACAAGGTCATCTGTTTTTCTTATACCAGCTGTATCCACTAATACAAGGGGAATACCCTTCAAATTTACTACTTCCTCTATTACATCTCTTGTAGTTCCAGCTACATGAGTTACTATTGCTCTCTCCTCTTTCAATACTGAGTTGAGTATACTTGATTTTCCAACATTAGGTTTCCCAACTATTGCAGTTTTTATACCTTCTTTTATCATTTTTCCTTTATCATATGATCTAATAAGAGTGTCTGTAGTATCTATTACCTCTCTTAAGTTATCTACAAGATTCTCAGGAAGAGGATCATCTATCCCTTCTTCTGGATAATCTAATACCACATTTATGTGAGCAGCTACATCTAATACCAATTTTTTCAGATGTTCTATCTGCTGCTTCAAATCTCCTCTCAATTGTTCCAATGAGAGAGATACAGATTTCTCTGTTTTTCCATGAATTATATCCATTACTGCTTCTGCCTGTGTAAGGTCTAATCTTCCATTCAAGAAAGCCCTTCTGGTAAATTCTCCACTTTCTGAAAGTCTTGCTCCATTTTTCAATACTGTTTCCAATACTTTTTCAGTAATAACAAAACCTCCATGGCAATTGATTTCTACCATATCCTCTTTTGTATATGTATTTGGAGCTTTCATTATAGAGACTAGAACTTCATCTATTAGATTATCATTATCATATAGATAACCATAGTTTATACTAAAATTTTTTAAATCTCCAACCGCTTTCTTCGATTTTGGTTTAAATATTTTTCCAAGTATCTCTAAAGCAAGATTTCCTGAGATTCTTATTATTCCTATACCACCTTCACCTCGAGGTGTAGAAATAGCTGCTATTGTATCGAAAAGCATGGCTCCTCCCTATTTTTTTCTTTTGATAACTATGTATCTTTTAGGGTCTCTACCTTCACTAAATGTATCTAATTCTGAATATTTATTTACAACTTCATGTATTACTTTTCTTTCTCTAGGTGGCATAGGATTAAGTCTTACAGCTTTATTAGTTTTCAATGCTTTTTCAGCCATTTTCTTTCCTAATTCTCTTAAAGTCTGATTTCTTTTTTCTTTAAATCCTTCTACATCCACTTCTATTCTGAATTCTTTTAACAAAGAATTCAATAAATATTCAAAACTATTTAAAGTCTTTCCTTTTTTTCCTATTATTATCCCATTATCTTCTCCATAGAGATTAACAAGATATGTTCTGTCATGTACTTTATTTACATCTATCCGAAGATTAAGTCCTATATGTTCTAGAAGTTCCTTAGCTTTAGCTTCTACAAGATCACTTGCGTCAACTGCTTCATCCAGTTTTTCCTTTATTATTTCTTTAGATTGTTTTTCTTTTATCTCTGTTTTTTCTCTATGCTCTTTAACTTCTTTCTTCTTATGTTCTTTTACTTCTGCTTTAACCTCTTTTTTAGGTTCAGTTTTTACAGTTTCTTTTCTTAATTCTTTATCTATTTCTATTTCATAAATACCTTCTCTATTAAATAAACCTAGAAAAGATAAACTTTTCTGCTTTTCTGTTACTCTTACTACATGCTCTGGTGATGCTTCTAATATTTTTAAAGCTCTAGTTATAGCTTGTTCCTTATTCATGGCTTTGATTTCTATAACATTACTCATAAATTACTCTCCTTTTTTCATGATCAGATACTGCTGAATAACCCCTGCCAAACTTGATGTCAACCAATAAATTTGTAATCCAGCTGGCATTTTATAAGAGATAAATACCATCATGATTGGGAACATATACATCATATTTTTCATTTGAGGATTATCTGATGACCCCATGACTTTCTGCTGTACAAATGACACTACCCCATTTAATACTGGAAGAATATAATAAGGATCTGGCTGAACAAGCTGCATCCATAAAAATGTTGAATCTTGAGGTACAATTCCTCCTCTTAATACTCCAAAAAGTGCCCATAATATAGGTAATTGAACTAATAGTGGAAGACATCCACCAGCTGGATTAACTTTATGTTTTTGATAAAGTTCCATTGTTTTCTGGTTAAGCATTTTAGAGTCACCTTTATATTGCTCTTTTATTTTATCTAACTCAGGTTGTAATTTTTTCATACTTTTCATAGACTTATCCTGTTTTAAAGTCAATGGAAGAAGTATTATTTTCATTAAAATTGTTACCCCTATGATAGCTAGTCCAAAGTTTCCTGTAAGATTATGCATAAATAACAACATAGACTCAATGATCCCTTTTAATAATCCATAAATATAACTCATTTATCCTCCCGAACTTTTTTCTTTTTTTCTGGTACAGGGTCAAATCCTCCTGGATTGAATGGATGGCATTTTGCTATCCTTTTTATTCCCAGATATAAACCTTTTGCAATTCCAAATTTTTCAACAGCTTCATATGTATAAGCTGAACAAGTAGGAATAAACCTACAATTTTTTCCTAAAAATATAGATATATACTTTTGGTAGAATCTTATCATACAAAGTATAATTTTTTTCATATTTAATTTTCCTGACTTTTAAAAAGTCTGCTGCTCTTGATCACTTTCATCATATCTTTTTCCATATCCTGATACTTGAGAGTTTTTACTTTCTCTCCAGCTGTCCTCTTGGCTACGAAAATGATATCATATCCGTCCTTGAGCTGATCTTCAAATTTACGATAATACTCCCTAAATAACCTTTTAAGCCTATTCCGACAAACCGCATTCCCAGTTTTTTTACTTACAACGAAACCACATCTCTTTAAATTTTTTTCATTCTTTTTAAAAAAAATAAGAGAGTAATAACCAAAACTTTTTCTTCCAGAATTGTAGATTATTTGAAACTCTCTGTCTTTTTTTAACTTATTCATAATTATAAAACTCCCAATAATTTTGAATTATTTCCACGATAACTATCTCTTGTAAAAACCCGGTGGTTTAAATCACCGGGTTCTATGCTGATAATACTTGTCTTCCTCTAGCTCTTCTTCTTTTTAAAACTTTTCTTCCATTTTTAGTAGCCATTCTAGCTCTGAACCCATGATCTTTCTTTCTTTTAGCTTGATTAGGTTGGAATGTTCTTTTCATTTTTTCACCTCCAAAAAAATTCTATATTTCAGATAGTAATTTTAAAGGAAAATTCTTGTTTTGTCAAGTAATTATTAGAAAATTTAATAAAATTTTAGATAAATTATTAAAAAAATATTTATGTTTTTTATTATTAGTTATATACATATATTCAAAAAGAACTGTTTTTCCTAAGTAATTGATAGTAATTTTTATATTTATTATTTTATAAAAAAATAAAAGAGACCAACCTCAAAAATATATTAGTTGTTATTTTGTTTTTTGTTTAATGTAATGACTTATATAAAAAATTCATTATCAAAAAACCATTGATATTATTAGGGAAATATTCAAAAAAGAAATGTATTTTATTTTTATTGATATACACATTGAATCTCCTAGTAAATTCAATAACTGAAAAAATAAAAAACTTGAGACTACTCAAAAAATATAAGATGGAAAATACTCCCAAATATTATTACTAATATACACATTAGAAAAACTAATATTTTCAATGAGTTTAAAAAAATATTATTATCCATATACATTATTAATCTTTATTTTATTTAAATTTTATGTTAAAATAAAATTCTGTTATTTATTATTGAGTATGTACAGATGATGGAATCCTTGATTTTTAAAGGATTATAAAAAAAATTTAAAAATCTTATTATTCAAAGTATATGTTAAAATTCCTTGAAAATTAAGTGATTATCTTTATACAAATTTGATATACTTATGATATAAAAAATATTATTGTGGATATACATAAAAAATGTTATATTATTGATTATATACAATTTATTTAGAATGTAACTTATTTATTTATATTGGATTTAGAGAGGAGATTAAACTATGAAAAAAGATGACTCTACAGATAATAATTTTGGAATTTTAGATAGTTTCAAGATCTCACAAAGTGGATCATTAGTGGAAGACATAAGAAATGTTGAAATAAAACTAAATACAGTCCCTGACATAGAAGTGAGAGAAGTGATTATCAAAGAGACAGGAAACTTTTTAAATCTTAAAGAGAATATTATAAATATTCCTGTAGAGATGATTGTATTTCCTTTTTTTACTCCACAAAAACAAAATAAAAGAGTAAACTTTCAATATTCTTTTGAAGATTTGGGAGTTACCATGTATTGTACCCTTGTGGCTAAGGATAATGCTGATAAGGTTTTTCAACCTTCAACATTTGAAGAAAAAATATATACATATCTTATATCAATGTATGAGATAAAAAAAGAGATAGAAGATTCAGATGAATATATAGAATTTGAAATTTCAGATTTTATAGTGAGTTTTCTTGGAAATAAAATGAACAGAACTTATTATTCAAAAGTGGAACAAGCTTTAAAGAATCTAAAAAATACTGAATATCAATTTATAGTTTCCAATCATACAAAGCTTGGGAAATATAAATTTGAAGATGAAGAATTCAAATTGTTAACTTATCAAAAACTTAAAAGAGGAAAAAAAATATATTATAGAGTTACTTTAAATAAAAATATCAGGCAGAAGATAAAAGATAAAAGATATATAAAATATAATTCTAAATCCCTTTTGGAGATATTGACAAAAGATCCTATTGCTGGAAGAATATATAAATACATAAGTAAAATAAGATATGAAAGTATGGATGGAAGAATAAATCTTAGAACTCTTGCAGCAATAATACCCCTGAAAACAGAGCAGATTACAGAGAGAGTAAACAAGAATGGAGAAATAAAACAGTATATATTATGTAGAGTTAAACAAGTATTAAAAAGAATAGAAAAAGCTTTTGATGTACTTGTAGAAATGGGATATATTATTAAATATAATTCAGATTATGTAAAAGAAGAGGACAACTATTATATCAATTATATCTTTAATAAAGAAAAAGATGGAGAGTGTCATGTATCTTCATTCCTTGAGAATAAAATAGGCAGAGATATGGGAAGAAAAAGGCCAGCAGCTGTTGCAGCCAAAAATAATCTGGAGATAGAAGACGCTGAAGTAGTAGAATATAATTCAGGAGAAAAAATATCTAAACCTGAAATTAAACATAAAGAGCCAGCTGTGGAATTTCCAAAAGGAATAATGGAAAAAGTACAGAAAGCTAAAAGAAATATTTTTGTACAGAGGGCCTGGGATAGAAGAACTGACAATAAAATAAAGAAAATATATAGAGAAGAGGGAGAAACAACAGCAAAAGAAGTACTTTCTATTTTATATAAAAATCTTAATGGAAATATAAAGACAACCCTTGTACAATATATCAATGGCATACTTAAAAATATATCTACTGATGAAAGCAGCAGTAACAAACAAAATCTTACTCTTTTCAATAATATAGTAAAAGAAAAAGGATTAAAAAGTAAAAAGAAAATTAATCAAGCCAGAAGAAGTGTCAAAAAACCTGTTATAAGCAGTATAAAAGATATAATAACTGATACTGATATTCCTAAAGATTTAATGGCAGAATATAATAATTATGATGAATTTGAAAAATTAAAAATAGAAGAAAAAGCATTAAAAATATGTTCACAGGAAGAGGGAATAGATGTTAATTTTCTTCTTACTATGAAATCAAAATCTAAGAATATATACCTAAATACTATAAAAAGATATATTGAAAGAGTTATAAAAGATGAATAAACAAATTAGCTGATCATAAGGTTTTAAAGACAGATTATTGATCAGCTTTTTTATTAAAAATGATATTTTTATTATTGTGTATATACATATTTTTGAAATATTAAATCTATCAAAATATTAAAAATTATGGTATTATATATAGTGGCATCTTGTTGCTTAAGTATGAATTTTTTAAGGGGGAGAAAATGGAAGAGGTAAAAATATCTACTGAATTTATTAAACTTGACCAATTTTTAAAATGGACTGGGATATGTGATACTGGAGTAGATGCTAAATTTTATATAAATGAAGGAAATGTAAAAGTTAATGGAGAATTAGAGATAAGAAGAGGAAAAAAACTTTACCCTGGAGATAAAGTTGAGGCTGAGGGAAAAGTTTTCATAGTTAAATAGTAAGATATTGATTGGCCTGAGGTGAAAGGGTTGGAAATACTAGAGATAAATTATGTAAATTTTAGAAATCTTCAAGATGGAAATGTAAAATTTTTTCCAAAAATTAATCTTTTTTATGGAAAAAATGGTCAGGGAAAAACAAGTCTATTGGAAGCTTTGTATTTTAACTCTACAGGCAAAAGTTTCAGAACTACTAAAAGCAGTGAAATGATGAAATATGGGCATAAACGAACAGGAGTTTATATAGTTTACAAAGATAATATAGGAGAAAAAACCCTTACTGTAAAGTTCAATAATGAAGATAAAAAAGAATACAGCTACAATGGGAAGAGAGTACAGTATGATGAATTTTATGGAAAACTCAATGTAGTGACATATATTCCTGAAGACATAGTACTGATAACAGGTTCTCCTTCTGTCAGAAGGAATTTTTTTGATGGTGAAATAGCCCAGACTAGCAGTGAATATTTTCAAGAATTGAAAAATTTTAATAAGATCTTGAAAATAAGAAATAAATATCTTAAAGAAAAAAAACATAAAGAACCTGAATTTGCCATATATCAGGATGAGTTTATAAAATATGGAGCTAGAGTAATAGAAAAAAGAATGGAATATGTAAAAAAAATATCCATTATACTTAATCTTAATTATAGAAAACTTTTTGATGACAAAAAAGAATTGAGTATTCAATACCAGTGTCATCTTGGGAATACTAAAAAGATGAATCTGAAAGAAATAGAAGATACTCTCAGAAAAAGAACAGAGGAAAGATTAGCACAAGAATTAAGATATGGATTTTCGCTTTCAGGGCCACAAAAAGATGATTTTTTATTTTTTCTAAATTCTTATGAAGCTAAGTCAACAGCTTCACAGGGAGAGAAAAAATCAATTATTTTTTCTCTAAAACTTTCAGAGATAGATATGGTACTGAGAGAGAAAAAAGAGAGTCCAATACTTATAATTGATGATATATCTTCATATTTTGATTCTAATAGAAAAGATAGTATATTAAATTATCTGGAAAAGAGAAATATACAGGTATTTATAAGTTCTACAGGTGGACTTGGAATAAATACAGAAGATTTCTATGTAGAAAAAGGTGAGATCAGCTATGATAGAGATAGAAAACATAGGGAGAATGATAGAAAGGACAATTGAAAAGAGCAGAAGATTAAAAGAAGGAATTCTCAAAGCTCAATGGAAAAAGATAGCAGGAAAACTTTCTGAAAAAAGTCAGGTCCTTTATATAAGAGAGGATATACTTTATGTTGTTGTAGAAAATTCATCAGTACTTCATTTTATGGAGCTGAATAAAAAAAAATATATAAATAAAGTTAATGAAATATTAAATGGAAATATAATAAATAATATATTGTTTCGTATCTCTAAAATAAATGAAAATGAGATATATGATGATATGTATATAGATAATAATAATTTATCTGAAGAGGAAATTTTAGAGGATAGATGTTCAAATATAGATTTTAATGAAATGGACATATTTCAAAAAATAGAACATTTAAAGAAATCTGCTGAGAAAAAAGAACAAAGATTGATAAATGTGGGATATAGAAAGTGTCCAAAGTGTGGAACATATTTTAAAGGGAACGAAGATATGTGTAAAATATGTCGAGATAAAAAAAATAGAGGTTGAAATATGTATATTTATTTAGAGAATGAACTTGTAATACCAACAGAGAATATTATAATTATTATTGACTATATACATTTGAAAAATACCTGTAACAATGATTTTTATAACAATGAAATAAAAAATAAAAAATTAATAAATTTAGCTCTAGAAGAGGAGAAAAGTGTAGTAATAACTGATAGTGAAATATATATTACATCATATGCATTATCAACTCTAATGAGCAGAGGAAATGAGTATCTTAGAATAAGCGGAGGTAGTAATAGTAATGAGTAATAATTATCAAGCGGAAAATATTACAGTCCTTGAAGGACTGGAGGCTGTAAGAAAAAGGCCTGGAATGTATATAGGTACCACTTCTGAAAGAGGACTTCATCACTTGGTATGGGAAATTGTAGACAATGCTGTAGATGAGGCTCTTGCAGGATATTGTGATAAAATTATAGTAAATATACTTCCAGACAATATTATAGAAGTAATTGATAATGGAAGAGGGATACCAGTAGGGATTCATCCTAAATATAATAAATCAGCCCTTGAGATAGTACTTACTGTACTCCATGCAGGAGGAAAGTTTGAGAATGATAACTACAAAGTATCTGGAGGACTTCATGGAGTAGGGGTATCAGTAGTAAATGCTCTTTCACTATGGACAGATGTCACTGTAAAAACTGATGGAAAAATCTGGTATCAAAAATATAACAGAGGGATACCAGAAGAAGATGTAAAAGAAATTGGGGTAACAACAGATCATGGGACAGCAGTAAGATTTAAGGCTGATCATGAAATATTTGAAACTCTTATTTATGATTATAATACTTTAAAAAATAGATTAAAAGAGCTGGCTTACTTGAATAAGGGATTGGAAATACACCTTAGTGACAGCAGAAAAGAACCATATAAAAAAGAGGAATTTAAATTTGAGGGAGGTATAGTAGATTTTCTTAAGGAAATAACAGAGGATACCGAAAAACTTATACCAGAACCAATATATATGTCAGGAGAAGTAGATAATGTAACTGTAGACATTGCTTTTCTTTATACTGTAAATCAAGCAGAAGTTATATATTCTTTTGTTAATAATATTAATACTCATGAGGGAGGAACTCATGTAAGTGGATTCAGAACTGCTTTGACAAGAGTAATAAATGATGTAGGAAAAGCTCAAGGATATTTGAAAGAAAAAGATGGAAAATTACAAGGAAATGATATTAGAGAAGGAGTTACAGCAATTGTTTCAGTAAAAGTTCCTCAACCTCAGTTTGAAGGACAGACTAAAACGAAACTTGGAAACTCTGAAGTTACAGGTATAGTATCAACCTTAGTTGGAACTAATTTAAAAATAGTGTTAGAAGATAATCCTAATGATACAAAAATAATAATAGAAAAAATATTAAATTCTAAAAAGGCTAGAGAAGCAGCTCAAAAAGCTAGAGAACTTGTACTTAGAAAATCAGTTTTAGAAGTTGGTTCCCTTCCTGGTAAACTTGCTGACTGTTCATCTAAAAATCCAGATGAATGTGAAATATATATAGTTGAGGGAGATTCAGCAGGCGGGTCAGCAAAACAAGGAAGAGACAGATCACATCAAGCTATACTTCCATTGAGAGGTAAAATATTGAATGTGGAAAAGGCGGGACTTCATAAATCTCTTGAAAACAATGAAGTAAGAGCTATGATAACAGCCTTTGGTACAAGTATCGGAGATAGTTTTAATATAGAAAAATTAAGATATGGAAAGATAATTCTTATGACAGATGCTGATGTAGATGGTGCTCATATTAGAACTCTGCTTCTTACTTTTATATATAGATTTATGGTAGATCTTATTTATAATGGAAATGTGTATATTGCACAGCCACCTCTATATAAAATAACTACTGGTAAGCAGATAAGATATGCTTATACTGACAGAGAGCTTAAAGAAATAACTGATGTTTTTGAAGGAGATGACAGAAAATATACTCTTCAAAGATATAAAGGACTGGGAGAAATGAATCCTGAACAGCTTTGGGATACAACTATGAACCCTGATACAAGAACACTTCTACAGGTAACTATAGATGATGCAAGAGCAGCAGATATGCTGTTTGATAAGTTAATGGGAGATAAAGTAGATCCTAGAAGAGAATTTATAGAAGAGAATGCAGTATATGTAAAAAATCTTGATATCTAATAATATGTATACAAATAATAATAAAACATTAATTATTTAATTTTTTTTAGAATTAAAGATGAAATATGCATAAAATGCTCGAGAAGCTGAGAAATTTTAGGAGGATTAATAAATGTCAAATGTTAATAACAGATATATAGAAGACGAGATGAAAGAATCATATCTCGACTATTCCATGAGTGTAATTGTCAGTAGAGCACTTCCAGATGTAAGAGATGGAATGAAGCCAGTTCACAGGAGAATACTTTTTGCTATGAGTGAACTTGGAATGACTTATGATAAAGCATATAAAAAATCTGCCAGAATTGTTGGAGAAGTTCTAGGTAAATATCATCCCCATGGAGACTCAGCAGTATATGGAACAATGGTAAGAATGGCTCAGGATTTCAACTACAGATACTTACTTGTAGATGGTCATGGAAACTTTGGATCAATAGATGGGGATTCAGCAGCTGCTATGAGATATACAGAAGCAAGAATGGCAAAAATAAGTAATGAGCTTATAGATGATATAGATAAGAACACTATTGACTTTAGAAAGAACTTTGATGATTCATTGGATGAACCAACAGTTCTCCCAGCAAAACTGCCTAATTTACTTTTAAATGGAGCAACAGGAATAGCAGTAGGGATGGCTACAAATATTCCTCCTCACAATCTTGGAGAACTTGTAGATGGAATACTTGCTCTTATAGAAAATCCAGAACTTACTCCTTTGGAGCTTATGGAATATGTAAAAGGGCCAGACTTTCCTACTGGAGGAATAATTGATGGTCAAAAAGGTATCAGAGATGCCTATATGACTGGAAGAGGTAAAGTAAGAGTAAGAGGTAAAGTAGAAATAGAGGAGCATAAAAGTGGAAAGGCTTCTATTATTATAAAGGAAATTCCATATCAACTAAATAAGGCTACTCTCATTGAAAGAATAGCTGACCTTGTAAAAGATAAAAGAGTAACTGGAATAACAGATTTGAGAGATGAATCTGATAGACATGGTATAAGAGTAGTTATAGAGATTAAAAAAGGTGAAGAACCAGAACTTATATTAAATAAATTATATAAATATACAGAACTTCAAAATACATTTGGTATAATAATGCTGGCTCTTGTAAATAATGCACCAAGAGTGCTCAATCTTAAAGAAATACTTCATGAATATTTAAAACACAGATTTGAAGTAGTAACCAGAAGAACTAAATTTGATTTGGACAAGGCTGAAAAAAGAGCCCACATATTACAAGGTTACAAAATTGCTCTCGATAATATTGACAGAATAATTGAAATTATCAGAGGATCATCAGATGGAAATCAAGCCAGAGAGCTTCTGATAGAAAAATATGCTTTCTCTGATGTTCAAGCCAGAGCTATATTGGATATGAAATTACAAAGGCTTACAGGTTTAGAAAGAGGAAAAATTGATGCTGAACATGCTGAAATAGAAAAACATATAGCAGAATTGAGAGAAATACTTTCTGATGAGTCTAAGATATATGAAATAATCAAAGGGGAACTTCTTTATCTAAAAGAAAAATACAATGATAATAGAAGAACTCTCATTGAAAATGAGAGAATGGAAATACTTCCAGAAGATCTTATAAAGGATGAAAATGTAATACTTACTCTTACAAATAGAGGTTATGTAAAGAGAATGGAGGTAAGTAAGTATAAAGCTCAAAAAAGAGGTGGAAAAGGAGTAGCAAGCCAAAACACTATAGAAGATGATTTTGTTGAAAGTATAGAATCTGCTTCTAATTTAGATACTCTGATGATATTTACAAATCAAGGAAGAGTATTTAATATAAAAGTTTATGAAATTCCAGAGACTTCTAAGCAATCAAGAGGAAAGCTTATGAGTAACATCATCAGAACAAGAGAAGATGAGAAAATAAGAGCAGTCATTAAAACAAGGGATTTTTCTAAGGATAATGAAGTAGTATTTGTTACTAAAGAAGGACTTATTAAAAAGACTAATCTAAATGAATTTAAAAATATTAATAATTCTGGATTAAAAGCTATCAAATTAAAGGAAGATGATGATATAATATATGTAGGACTCATAGAGAAGATCGATCAGGAGCAGGTATTCATTGCAACAAAACAAGGATATTCTATCAGATTCAACAGTGATAATGTAAGACCTACTGGAAGAGATACTATGGGAGTTAAATCTATAACTTTAAGACCTGGAGATTCAATTGTATCAGCACTTCTGATTAAAGATGAAAATGGAAGTATTCTTACAGTAACAGAAAATGGATATGGTAAGAGAACAAGAATAGATGAATATCCATTACAGGCTAGATCAGGTAAGGGAGTAATAAATATAAGATGTAATGCTAAAACTGGAGCAGTTGTATCAGTACTTCCTGTAACTGAAGGAGAAGAATTAATGGCTATAACATCTTCTGGTATTGTTATCAGAATGCCTCTTGATACTATTGCACTTTATGGAAGAGCTACTCAGGGAGTAATCATAATGAAAGTTGATGGAGCTGAAAAAGTTGTATCAATAACTAGAGTACAGTCTGAAGAGGAAGAGGAAGAAACATCAGAATCTAATTCTGTAGAAACAGAAGATAACATAGAAGAAGCAGAAATAGTGGAATCAAAGGAAAAATAATATTTTAAAAATGGGGTGGTATATATGAGGAGAGCTTTACTATTATTTGGAAATGAAATGGAAAGAGATAATCTTATTGAAAGTGCAGTTTATTTACAAAACAGTTTAGGCTTTAAAATCATGCCTCTTTACATTAAGGATATGTCTAGAGACAAAATAATAGCTGCTTCTACAGATGGAATGATGATGAGTGGAAGATCACCTTTTATTATGCAAGGTTGGGCTGATATGGAGAAACAGGAGATAGAGGATATTGAAAAAATTCTTAAAGCAAAAGAAATTAAAAGTGAGCTTGAAGTAGATATTGGACTTGTTCCTGAAATAGTAACTGACAGAATGAAAAGCTGTGATACTCTTCTTATTGGAAAAAATGAAGCTATTACTGAAAGAATAGTAAGTATTTTAAAAGGAAATTATAAATCTATAATTTTTATAGGAGAAAAGCCTTTAAAAGGAATGGATAAAGTAATTGTTGCCAATGATGATGGAGTAAAAGTTAATAGAAGCTGTTATCAGTTTACTAGTCTTTTTCCAGAAGTTAAAGAATTTACTTCATTTATTATCAATAAAGAAATTGAAGAAAATCATTTGATAGAATATCTTGAAGGAAAAGGGAAGAGTGTAAAGCATGAAGTGCTCAATATAACAGATTATGATGATGTTCTCAAAAAAATAGATGAATATGATTTCTTTATAATGGGAAATCTGAGCAGAAGCTATTTCTTTGAAAAGATAATTGGAAAAAATGGTATAAAATTATTAGAAAAGAGTAAAACACCTATATTTATAGGATAGTTTTTAGATAGGAATAAATTATGAAAATATTAGTTATATCAGATTCACATGGAAGATTGGAAAAATTAATTTCTATTTATGAAAGGGAGAAACCTGACATGGTGATATGTGCAGGAGATTTCAGTGATGATGCTGAGGAACTTTCATATGTATTTCCAGAAAATACCTACCAAATAGTTAAAGGTAACTGCGATTATTATGATATGCAGAGAAGTGATGAGATGGTTATTGAGCTAGGGGGACATAAAGTCTTCCTAGCTCATGGTCATCATTACAAGGTAAAACTTGAGTATGAAACAATAGAAAAAAGAGGACGAGAACTAGGATGTGATGTAGTTATATTTGGTCATACACATAGACCATATCTTGAAAAAAAGAAAGAGATAACCCTTTTTAATCCTGGGGCTGTACTTGGAAATGATTACGGTATAATAAAAATAAATAAAGAAAGTATTGATTTTCTTCTAAAAAGAATTTAAAATAATTAGATATATAGGATATTTTTAGCCTTTGACGTAGGGAGGAAAAATGAAGGAAAAGGTAGCACAATTAAAGGAACAAGCACAATCTAGTATAGAGGGCGCTGCTTCTTTACAGGAGTTAGAAGAAATAAGAGTTAGATTGCTGGGAAAAAAAGGAGAATTAACAGAAATTTCTAAAGGTATGAAAACTCTTTCTCCAGAAGAAAGACCTGTTATTGGTCAACTGGTAAATGAAACTAGAGAATTTATCAGTTCAATGCTAGATGAAAAGAATGATCAATTAAAAGAAAAAGAAAAAAGAGCAAGATTAGAACAAGAAATTATTGATATTACACTTCCAGGTGAAGAGATTGAGTTAGGGACAAGTCACCCTATAACAGAAACAATGAATTTTATGAAAGATATATTTATTGAAATGGGATTTGATATTGCTGATGGACCTGAAGTAGAAAAAGTTGAATATAACTTTGATGCTTTAAACATCCCTGAAACTCATCCATCAAGAGATATTACAGATACTTTCTATATTTCAGATGATGTGATACTCAGAACACAAACATCACCAGTACAGGTAAGATATATGCTTAAACATAAACCACCTTTCAGAATGATATGCCCTGGAAAAGTTTACAGACCTGATTATGATGTGTCTCATACACCAATGTTCCACCAAATGGAAGGATTGATGATAGGTGAAAATATTTCTTTTGCTAATTTGAAAGGAATATTGACTCATTTTGTTAAAAAAGTTTTTGGTGAAACTGAAGTAAGATTTAGACCTCATTTCTTTCCATTCACAGAACCAAGTGCTGAAATGGATGTACAATGTGCTGTATGTAAAGGTAAGGGATGCAGAGTATGTAAAGACAGCGGTTGGCTGGAAATAATGGGATGCGGGATGGTAGACCCAGAGGTTTTAAAGGCAGTAGGTTATGATCCTAATGAAGTGAGTGGATTTGCTTTTGGAGTTGGAATAGAGAGAGTAACTATGCTGAGACACGGAATAGATGACCTTAGAGCATTTTTTGAAAATGATATAAGATTCTTAAAACAATTTAAATAATTCTGGAGGGAATAATGTTAATTTCTTTAGACTGGTTGAAACAGTATGTTGATATAAAAGAAGATATAAATCAGCTTGAAAATGCACTGACTATGATAGGTCAGGAAGTAGAAGCTATAGATGTTCAAGGTAAAGACCTTAACAATGTAGTTATAGGACAGATTGTAGAATATGGAAAACATCCAAATTCAGATAAATTGACTCTTTTAAAAGTAGATATAGGAGAGGAAGAAAAACTGCAAATAATCTGCGGAGCTCCAAATCATAAATTAGGAGATAAGGTAGTAGTGGCCAAGATTGGGGCTATACTTCCTGGAGATTTCAAGATTAAAAAAAGCAAAATAAGAGATATAGAGTCTTGTGGTATGCTTTGTTCACAAGTTGAATTAGGGATAGGAGAAGATAAGGATGGAATAGTAATTCTTCCTGAAGACGCTCCAATAGGAGAAGATTATAAAATATATGCTGGAATGGATGATATTATATTTGAACTTGAAATTACTCCAAATAGACCTGATTGCCTTTCACATATAGGAATAGCTAGAGAAGTGGCAGCTTACTATGGAAGAAAAGTAAAATATCCATCTTATGCTTTAAATGAAGTGATAGAATCTACAAATAACTATGCAAAAGTAAGAGTGGAAGATAAAGAAAGATGTAAAAGGTATATGGGAAGAGTTATAAAAAATGTAACTATTGGTGAATCTCCTGAATGGCTTAAGAAGAGAATAAGAGCAATGGGACTTAAACCAATTAATAATATAGTTGATGTAACAAACTTTGTTATGTTTGAGTATAATCAGCCTATGCATGCTTTTGATCTGGATAAATTAGAAAATAAAACTGTAGTAGTAAGAACTGCAGAGATAGGAGAAAAAATAACCACTTTAGATGGAGTAGATAGAGAACTTAATAATGGAGAACTGGTAATAGCTGATGAAGTAAAACCAATAGCTATTGCTGGTATCATTGGAGGTCAGGCTACTCAAATCGAATCTGAAACTAAAAATATATTCCTTGAGGTGGCTTATTTTACTCCCGAAAACATTAGAAAAACAACTAAAAAACTTGGAATTGTAACTGATTCTGGATATAGAAATGAAAGAGGTCTTGATATTGAAAATATCAGCGAAGTTATAGACAGAGCGGCAGCTCTTATGGCAGAAGTTGCTTCTGGGGAGGTTTTAAATGAGGTAATAGATAAATATATAGAAAAACCTCAAAAGTTTGAAATACCTTTAAACTTAAATAAATTAAATAACTTTATAGGCAAAAAGTTGGAGTTTGATCAAGTAGGAAAAATACTTACAAACCTTGGGTTAGGAATAAAAACTTTATCTCAGGATACTCTCATAGTTGCTCCACCTGCTTATAGACAGGATTTAACTAGATCAGAAGATTTATATGAAGAAATAATAAGAATGTATGGATTTGAAAATATAGAAGCTATAATGCCTGTGGAAAATATTGAATCTGGATTGAAGGATGTAAAAATATCAGTTGCTGATAACTTAAAAGAGATATTGAAAGAAATAGGTCTCCATGAAGTTATAAACTATACATTTATTCCTAAGGAAGCTTTGAATATTCTTAAAATAAGAGATAAAGTAATTGAAATAAGCAATCCATTAAGTGAAGATATGTCTATAGTAAGACCTACTTTAATATATAGTCTTCTTACAAATATCAGAGATAATATCAATAGAAATCAATTCAATCTAAGATTCTATGAAGTATCAAAAGTATTTACACCAGCAAGTGAATTAGCAAATGAGGATTTAAGAATCTGTATAGCAATAGCAGGAAAACCTGAAAGAACTTTATGGAATCCAAAACCTGAGTCATATAACTTTTACACTATAAAAGGATATGTGGAAAAACTTCTTGAATATACAGGTATCAGCAGGTATAAACTTGAAAGGAGTACAAAAGAAATTTTCCATCCAGGTAGAAGTGCTGATATTAGAATAGGAAATGATATTATTGGAACTTTTGGAGAGATTCATCCAGATATTCAGGAAGCTATGGATATAAAAAGAGAAAGAGTATATGTAGCTGATATAGATTTAGCTAGAGCATTAAAATATATGAAAAATGCTGTAAAATATGAAAGGGTAGTAAAGTATCCAGAAGTAACTAGAGATTTGGCCATCGTACTTGATAAAAATGTACTTGTAGGAAATATGATAGATGACTTGAAAAAAGTTTCTCTTTTAATAGAAAAAATAGATATATTTGATATTTATGAAGGAGAAAAAATAAATGCAGATAAAAAATCAGTAGCTATCAGCATAGTACTTAGAGACAAGAAAAAGACTCTTACTGAAAAAGATATAAATAATGTTATTGAAAAAGTGTTAAACACTATCTCGAAAAATTATAATGGAGAGATAAGACAATAAATATTTAGGAGGGTTAAGATGGATTCCTTAAAAGAGTTATTTAAGATAGGAAATGGTCCTTCAAGCTCACATACAATTGGACCAGAAAGAGCAGCAAAAAAATTTAAAGAAAGAACACCAAATGCAGCGAAATATGTAGTAGAGCTGTATGGATCTTTAGCTCTGACTGGAAAGGGACACCTTACTGATTGGATAATAGAAGAAACTTTAAAACCGATTGAAACTGAGATTGTATGGATGCCAGAAGTCGTTTATGACTATCACACTAATGGGATGAAATTTAAAGCTTTAGACAACAATGGAAATACAATAGATGAATGGATAGTCTTCTCAGTAGGTGGGGGAACTATCATGGAATTAGGGCAGGAAAGAAGAGGGCCTTCAAAAATTTATCCATATTCAAAGATGGATGATATCAAAAAATGGTGTGAAGAAGGAAAAAAAGAGTACTGGGAATATGTTGTAGAGCATGAAGGAGAAGAGATATTCACTTTTCTTCAAGAAATATGGGATGCAATGGAAGCAGCTGTTGAAAAAGGAATAGAAAAAACAGGTGTACTTCCTGGAACTCTAAAATTGTCTAGGAGAGCCCAAAGCTTTTATAGAAAAGCAAGAAATAACCATGGAAGAGGTGGATTTCTTGGAAGAATATTTGCATATACTCTTGCAGTATCAGAAGAAAATGGGGCTGGAGGAAGAGTTGTAACTGCCCCTACATGTGGAGCTTCTGGAATTATTCCAGGACTTTTATATGCACTTAGAGAAGAATATGACATATCTGAAAAAGAACTCCTTAAAGGGTTGGCGATAGCTGGTCTTATAGGAAATATAGTGAAAGAGAATGCCACTATATCAGGAGCTGAAGGAGGATGTCAGGCAGAAGTAGGAACAGCATGTGCAATGGCAGCAGGAATGGCATGTTTTCTTTTAGGAGGATCATTAGATCAAATTGAATATGCTTCTGAAATGGCATTGGAACACCATCTTGGACTTACTTGCGACCCAGTAGGAGGATATGTACAAATACCTTGTATAGAGAGAAATGCAGCAGCTTCAGCAAGAGCATTGGATTCTGCAGCATACAGTCTTTATACTGATGGAAAGCATACTATTTCTTTTGATCAAGTAGTTATAACTATGGGTGAGACTGGGAAAGACTTAAAGAGTGAATACAAGGAAACATCTTTAGGAGGACTTGCAAAATTTAGATTTAATGCTGAATGTTAAAATAGTTTTATAAGAATATATCAAGAGGCAGCCTCAAAAAATTGCAGAATTTTTTGAGCCGCCTCTTAAACTTTTTATAGAATATAGAGAAAAAATATAAAATTGAAAAGAAAGGAAAATGATATGAAATTAGTTGTAGGCCTTGGTAATCCAGGAGATAAATATGCTAAAACAAGGCATAATATAGGATTTGAAGTTATCAGTAGATTACAAAAAGACCTTAATATAACAGGGGAAAAGGATAAATTTCAGGGATTTCTTAGTGAGAAAAATATAGATGGAGAGAAAGTTCTTTTTCTAAAACCTCAGACTTTTATGAATCTTAGTGGAAATTCAATATCTGCTGTAGTAAATTTTTATAAAATAGATGTTAAAAATGATATGATTGTAATTTATGATGATATGGATCTTCCTGTTGGAAAATTGAGAGTAAAAGAGAGGGGAAGTTCAGGTGGACATAATGGAATAAAATCTATCATTTCTCATCTAGGTGATGAGTTTTTACGTATTAAATGTGGTATAGGAAAGAGTAAAGATAATACTATAGATTTTGTAACAGGTCAGTTTGATAAAAGTGAACAAGAAACTGTTGATAAAATGATTGAGAATGCATCTGATTGTGCTTTAGATTTAATAAGAGATGTTGAATTAGGCAGAATAATGCAGAAATATAACAAAAAGTAATAACTTATGATGGAAAAAAATAATGAAAACATATTGTTAAATAGATATAAATGTGGTAAACTGATTAGTAGAAATTAACTTTATGAAAGGAGATTCATATGAGATTTTTTGGTTTCAGAGGTGGAGTGCATCCGCCTGAAAATAAACTACAGACAGAAAATATGCCAGTAGAAAAACTAGCAGCACCAAAAATGTTGTATATTTCTTTATTACAGCATATAGGATCACCACTAGATCCAATAGTAGCTATTGGAGATAAAGTACTTAAAGGTCAGAAAATAGCTGACTCTCAAGCATTTTTAACATCTCCTATACATTCACCAGTAAGTGGTACAGTTAAAAAAATTGAAGAACATGTTTTTCCATTAATGGGAAGAATTAAAACTATCATGATTGAAAATGATGGGGAAGAGACTTGGGCAGAACTGCCTAAGATAGAAAATTGGGAAACAGCTGATAAGAAAGATTTATTAGCAATGATCAGAGAAAAAGGAGTTGTTGGTATTGGAGGGGCAAGTTTCCCTACTCATGTTAAACTTAATCCACCTGCTGATGTAAAGATTGACACTTTACTGTTAAATGGAGCAGAGTGTGAGCCTTATCTCAATTCTGACAACAGACTTATGCTTGAACATCCAGAAACTATAATTGAAGGTATTAAAATCATCAAAAAAGTTTTAGGAGTAGAGACAGCTATCATAGGTATTGAAGAAAATAAACCTGAAGCAATAGCTTCTATGAAGAAAGCTGCAGAAGGAACAGGAATAGAGATAGCTCCTTTAAAAACAAAATATCCTCAAGGAGGAGAGAAACAATTAATCAAAGCTGTTTTAGATAGAGAGGTTCCATCTGGAAAACTTCCATCAGCAGTAGGAGTAGTGGTTCAAAATACAGGAACAGCAGCTGCTATCTATGAAGGATTGGTAAATGGGACTCCTCTAATTGAAAAAGTTGTTACAGTTTCAGGAAAAGCAATAGCAAATCCTAAAAATATAAAAATAGCTATTGGAACACCTTTCTCTTATATTCTTGATAAATGTGGTATAAACAGAGATGCAATGGATAAATTAGTAATGGGTGGACCAATGATGGGAATGGCTCAATTCTCAGAAGAAGCTCCAGTGATCAAAGGAACTTCTGGTTTATTGGCTCTTACAAAAGAGGAAACAAACCCATATAAACCAAAGGCTTGTATAGGATGTGGAAAATGTATAGGGGCATGTCCAATGCTTCTTGAACCAATCATGTTTGCAAGACTTGCTGCTTTTGAACAATGGGAAGATATTGGAAAATACAACCTGATGGATTGTATTGAATGTGGATCGTGTGCTTACATATGTCCAGCTAACAGACCATTAACTGAAGCTATAAAGATTGGAAAATCAAAATTAAGAGCAATGAAAAAATAACATACAGTAAAGTTATTAAGTTATTAGGAGGGTACAAGTGACTAATATTTTGAAGATGGGGCCATCACCTCATATAAGAACATCAGAAACAGTTGAAAAAGTAATGTATGATGTAATAATATCTTTAATACCAGCATTTTTAGTTGCTGTATATGTTTTTGGAATAAGAGCATTTATAGTTACTTCAGTTGCTATATTATCATGTATTGTTACAGAGTTTGTTTGTCAGAAAATAATGAACCAGGATATTTCTGTATTTGACGGAAGTGCAATTCTTACAGGTATTCTGTTTTCTTTTGTTATACCAGTAAATATGTCTCTTATTTATGTAATTATTGGATCGATAGTTTCTATCGCTCTTGGTAAAATGGTATTTGGAGGACTTGGACATAATATATTTAACCCTGCGTTAGTAGGAAGAGCATTTGTTCAGGCTTCATGGCCAGTAGCTATTACTACTTTTGCACTAGATGGAAAAGCTGGAGCAACAGTCTTAGATGCTATGAAAAGAGGACTTCCATTAGATGGAGCTTTAATAGAAGGTGGAAATCAATATGTTCAAGCTTTTGTAGGTAGAATGGGTGGATGTTTAGGAGAAACTTCAGCTCTGGCTCTTCTTATAGGAGGAATATACCTTATTTATAGAGGGCAGATAGACTGGAAAATGCCTGCTTTAATAATAGGTACAGTATTTATTCTTACTTGGGCAATGGGAGGAGATCCTATAATGCATATCCTTTCAGGAGGATTATTCTTAGGAGCTTTCTATATGGCTACAGATATGGTAACAAGTCCATATACACCAAAAGGTAAAGTAATCTTTGCATTGGGATTAGGATTACTTATATCTCTGATCAGAATGAAAGGTGGTTATCCAGAAGGAGTTGCTTACTCTATCCTTATTATGAATGGATTTGTTCCTTTAATTAATAGATATACTGCACCTAAAAAATTTGGTGAGGTGAAGTCTAATGAAAAATAGATTTGTAAATTATGGAGCAGTATTATTGATAATAGCTGCTGTATCAGCTGGAATATTAGCTATGGTAAATGATTTTACTAAAACAGTAATAAGAGATAACGAAATTGCAGCTGTAAACTCAGCAAGAAAAAATGTTCTTTCTTCTGCTGAAACTTTTAAAGAAGCAGAGGTTATAAATGCAGGTGGACTGGAGTTTATACCTGGATTTAATACAGCTGGGGAGCTTACAGGATATGTTGTATCTGTTTCTGAAAATGGATATGCAGGTGCTATTAATTTTGTTTTGGGTATTGAAAAAGATGGTAAAATCGCAGGATTGGATATTATAGGAAGTCAAGAGACTCCAGGATTGGGGGCTAAAATCATGGATAAACCATGGCAAGCTATCTGGGCAGGAAGAGATTCATCATATGTCTTTAATAAATCTACAGATGCATTTGCAGGGGCTACTATATCTCCAACAGCAGTTTATACTGGAATGATGAGAGCTTTGACAGTATATGACAAAGAGGTGAGAAAATAGTGGAGAAAAAGAACTTTGGAAAAATATTCTTTGAAGGAATATTTACAGGAAATCCTGTATTTATTCTTCTGTTAGGATTATGTCCTACACTTGGAGTTACAAGTTCAGCAATAAATGGAATGTCAATGGGACTTGCAACCATGGCAGTTCTTGCTTGTTCAAATGTTTTAATTTCAGCATTTAAGAAATTAATACCTGATCAAGTTAGAATCCCAGCATTTATTATGATTATAGCATCATTGGTTACAATTGTTGAAATGGTTATGAAAGCGTATACTCCTGATCTTTATAAAGTATTGGGATTATTTATTCCTCTTATAGTTGTTAACTGTATAGTATTGGGAAGAGCAGAAAGCTTTGCTTCAAAAAATGGTGTATTTGCATCTTTAGTTGATGGAGTAGGAACAGGTCTTGGATTTACTTTATCACTTGCTTTATTAGGTGCTATAAGAGAGATTCTTGGTAATGGATCTGTATTTGGTATCAATTTTGCTCCTGCAAGCTTTACTCCTGCACTTATATTTATACTTGCACCTGGAGCTTTCCTTACAATTGGATGTATCATAGCAACTCTTAACTATTTAAAGTTAAAAAAGAGTAAGGAGGGATAGAAAGTGACTTTTGGAAGTATTTTTAGTATTATAGTAGGTTCTATATTTATAAATAACGTTATCTTTGCTAAGTTTTTAGGTTGTTGTCCTTTCATGGGGGTATCTAAAAAGATAGATGCTTCATTGGGAATGGGGATGGCAGTAACTTTCGTTATTACATTGGCTTCAGGAATAACTTGGCTTGTATATCATTTTCTTCTTGTACCATTTGAATTAGAATATCTGCAAACTATTGCATTTATACTTATTATAGCTTCATTGGTACAATTTGTTGAAATGGCTATTGCTAAGACTTCACCAAGCCTTTATAAAGCTCTTGGAGTATTTCTTCCTCTTATCACAACTAACTGTGCTGTACTAGGGGTAGCAATCATTAATATTCAAGAAGGATATAATTTTATTCAAACATTAGTAAATGGATTTTCTGTTGCAGTAGGATTTTCTCTAGCATTAGTATTACTTGCTGGTATCAGAGAAAGAATAGAATACTCAGCTATTCCAGCACCATTTAAAGGAGTGCCAATTGCATTTATCTCAGCTGGTCTTCTTGCAATGGCGTTTATGGGATTTAGTGGAATGCAAATATAAATATTTTGGAGGTTAATATGAACGCAGTAATAATGCCTGTGTTGGTTTTAGGACTAACAGGTCTTGCTATGGGGTTGTTCTTGGCCTTTGCTTCAAAGAAATTTGAAGTTGAAGTGGACCCAAAAATAGAACAAATAATGGCTATTCTTCCTGGTGCAAACTGTGGAGGGTGTGGATTCCCTGGATGTGCTGGATATGCATCAGCAGTTGTAAATGAAGGTGCAGGAATGTCATTATGTGCTCCTGGAGGAGCTGCTCTAGCTGAAGGAATCGGAAAGATTATGGGAGCTACAGTAGAAGTATCAGATGAAAAAATGGTTGCTAAAGTATTATGCCAAGGAGATAATACAAGAACTACTAAAATATATGAATTTGATGGAGTACTTCAAACTTGTGCTGCAATGATGCTTTATGCAGGTGGAGATAAGTCATGTGTTTATTCATGTCTAGGACATGGAGACTGTGAAAGAGTATGTCCAGTGGATGCAATTAAAGTAAATGATAAAGGAATTGCTGAAGTAAATGAAGATAAATGTATTTCTTGTGGATTATGCCAAAAAGCATGTCCTAAGAAAGTTATCTCTATGCTTCCCCAAAATAAAAAAGTTACAGTACTTTGCTCTTCTAAAGAGAAAGGTGCTACTGCAAGAAAAGCTTGTTCAACTGCTTGTATAGCATGTGGATTATGTAAAAAAGCATGTCCAGTAGATGCTATTACAGTTGAAAATAATCTTGCTAAAATAGATCCAGCAAAATGTATCCAATGTGGTCTATGTGCTGCTAAATGTCCTACAAACGCAATTAAAAGTGAGATAAAGGAAGTTAAAAAAGCTGAAATCATAGAAGAAAAATGTGTTGGATGTACTTTATGTGCCAAGGTTTGTCCAGTAGGAGCTGTAGAGGGAGAACTTAAAGCTAAACATAAAATAGATCAAGAAAAATGCATAGGATGCGGATTATGTTTTGATAAGTGTAAATTAAAAGCTATCAAAATGAATGTAATTGAAAGAAGAGATTAATTGTATATAGACAATAATAAAATAAAGACACTCATATTCTACTGGGTGTCTTTTTTATTGCAGTTATTCAATCAATACCTTAATTTCATAAGGAATATCTTTTTTTGATTTTATATTTGTATCTTCTGGATTAAAAATAATATTAGCATATTCTCCTATTATTTTAAATTATATATTTACTCAAGGAATAAAAAAATTGACAGTTATAATAAAAAATGATATTTTTTAATAAAGAAGTAATTGCCTTAAAATTTAAAATTAAAGAATATTTAAGAAAAAATAAAATTATGATTTTATAAATAAAAATTACTTTCTTCATATAATCTGGGAGGTAAAATGGAGAAAAATATTATATTTAGAAATAAGATTTTTTTTTCTATAGGATTAATTATCACAGTATTAGGCAACATAACTTTTAATTTTTCCACCAATTTATACCTCTTGGAAAAAACAGAAAAAGGGATAGTCTTAGCAACAAATATATCTTTTTCAATTTTACCTTTAATAATATCAGCTCCAATTATGGGAAAAATTATTGATAAGATTCAAGAAAAGAAAAAAGTAATACTTTTCAGTAATTTCAGTAATTTATTGTTAATGGCTACTATGTTTATTTTATGGGACAAAATAAACACAGTTTATATGATATATATAGGAATATTATTAAATAATTTTTTTTCTTTTTTAATATATTTAACATTTAAAGCTTCAAAACCACAGTTATTTCCTAGAGAATGGCTGATAAAAGCTAATTCTATTTCTTCTGCAATTGATTCAATTTGTGGAGTATTGTCACCAATAATAGGAGGATTTTTATATTCTATTTTAAAAATACAATCTATTTTAGAGTTAAACATAATATGTATAATAATAGCTATTTTGACTAATACACTATTAGTTTTTGAAAATAAGACACTTAATGAAAATTATACAGTTAAGGAATATAAAATTGAAGATATAGATATTTTAAAATTGATTGTAATTATAGGAATAATATTTAATATAGGATATGGATTATCATTTTCAGTTACAATTCCATATATAATAAATAAAGTTTTTCAATTAAACAGCAGATTATATGGAGTTATTCAAAGCTTTTTTTATATAGGAATGATAATGGGAGCTATTTTGTTTGCTGCTGGAATAAAGGAGGTTACGCTAAGACAATTCTATGGAATATTTTATAGATTAAGCATAATATTTATACTGTTTTTTTTACCTTTACTTGTCAGCTTTAATTCAAATATAAATATAGTTATTTATATAACAGCAATGATCCTCTTTGGAATAGAAGCATCTTGCTTTGATATTTATTTAATGACATTTGTACAGAAAAAAATATCAGAGAATATTATTGGAAAATATTTAGGAATTTTCATAAGTATAAGTAAAATGTTTTTTTTAATGAGTATATTTATTTCAGGAATAATAATTGATTATATATCTTACAAAATAATTTTTATAATAGGAATAATTTTATTTGTTATCAGTGGTATTATAATAGAATTAGTAAATAAAGATTATAAAAATTAAAAAACAACCCAGCTCCTTAACTATGGAACTGGATTGTTTTAGTATGTAGGAGAAGGGTCTTCATCTTCATAAAGAAAACTCTGATCCTTTTCATTTTGTTTAAAGTATTGAAAATATCTGTTTCTATCCCCTTCAAAAAGTTTTAGAAGAATGACATTACATACTTCAGCATGAAGTATGAAAGAGTTAAAAAAGCTTGTATTATCTGTTTCAACTGGGATAAATATTGAAGCATAGGATGCAATTTTAGTAAAAAGGTTATTTGTGATAACCACAGAAGGAACTTTTTTAGCATGAAGAAGCTCCATCATCTGTACTTCATCTTTCAGATACTTTGGTACACTAAAGAATATTACACAGTCATCTTTTGTTACATGGGCTATTTTTTCAAACAGACCATATCCTCCTTCAGATATAGTTACAGCCTCAAGTCCAAGAACCATGCAATGCCACCCAAGCATTTCAGCAACAGCTCTGCTGCTTCCTACACCAATGACAAATATTTTTTTTGATGTCTGCATAAGTTTTACTACATTATCTATTTCCTCTAAATCAAGATCCATATAGAGTTTCTGCATATTCTTTATATCAGCATTTATCATTTTTTTTACACTGTTATTGTCCTCTCTGTCATTATTCCAGTTATCCAGCATTTTATCAATGACACTTTTTCTTGCCTCTAACTCTTCTGCAAGATATTCTTTAAGTTCATTATATTTAGAAAATCCTATTTTCTTAGAAAATCTTAATACAGTTGCATCACTGACATTAAGCTCTTTTCCAAGTTCCAGTGAAGTCATCATAATAACTTTTTTAGAATTTTCACATATGTATTCTGCTATCTGTTTTTCAGCTTTTGTCAAATGGTTATAGTTCTTCCTATATAGCTTTGCAATTCCGGTCATAGATAATACCTCGCATTTCTTTTCTTTTATCATAAAATAATTTAAAGATAAAAGCAAGGAATATTTCTAGACATTCATGCATATAAGAGCTGAAATAATGATACCTGTTCCTATATATTGACGTATTGTGAGCTTTTCTTTAAAGAAAAGAAAATTCACAAGATTAACTAAAAGTATGACTGAAATACTGTATGCTGGGAATACCAGATAAGCAGGAAGTACAGCAACAGCTTTTAATTGCGCCAATGTGGTAATCTGATTGGGAATACCTATAAAGAAACCAATAAGTATCTCTTTTTTACTCAGATTTTTAATGCTTTTAATACTTAATATAAGACTGAATATAAAGGAAAAAACAAATGTATAAAAGATAAAATGTCCCTGAAGATTTGAACTGCCAAAGTGTCCATATATTTTTGCCAGAGTGTCCACCATACCTCCAGCTAAAAATAAAGCTATGAGAAGGAAGGGAGAAACACTGGCATTTCCATCACTTTTATCCTTTTTGTTGATGTAGTATATAGAAAAAATAGCCAGAATACATCCTATTACCTGCATTTGATTAGGGTACTCCTTAAAAAGGATAACAGATACAAGGATGGGGATAAGAAGCCCCAACCTATTGTATGTAGTAGTAAGAGGAGCTCCATTTTTCTTCATATTTACCTGCATAAGATAGAGGCAGGTAATGTATAATACAGCATTTATCACAGCGAGAAGAAGTGTATATCTGTAATCTCCATTAAAAGAGAATACACTTTCCTTTCTAATGACAAAGTATGCCAGTATACCACCAAAAAGATAATTAAAGGTATTAACATTGAAACGGTTGCTTTTTTTCTTTTCTGACAATCTTATAATGAAAGTCATAAATGTATTTGATAAAACTGCTATGATTAAATACAGCATTCATTCACTTCCTCGACTTCTCTATTTTTGATAGATGATTTTTCCATCAAGCATAGTGAAATCAACTTTGATATTTTTTATCTCTTCATCTGGTACTTGAGAAAGCTCTCTGTCTATAATTACAAGGTCTGCTAATTTATCAGCTTCTATGCTTCCTTTAAGCTTCTCTTCTCCATTAAGGACAGCACCATTGTATGTCATCATTCTGAGAGCTTCTGCCTTAGTTATTTTTTCTTCCTCTCCAAGAGAATATCCCCTTGATCCTTTTCTAGTTACAGCTGCATACATATTTATAAAAGGATTCAGATTTGAACAAGGCATATCAGTAGTAAGAGAAACTATTATTCCATTTTCTTTATAAGTTTTTAATGGAGTAAAAGATGTCTGTTTATCTCTAGGGAGCAGAGAATCGTATCCATCTGCTTCTACATAGATGAAACTGGCTTGTGCAGCTACCATTATTCCTACTTCACTCATTTTTTTAAGAGTTTCCTCACTTGGATAATAAGCATGTATTATAGAGTGCTGATGTTTTCTAGGATTAGCTTTTACAGCTTTATAAATAGCATCTACAGCTTTATCTATAGCAATATCTCCCATTACATGAATACCAATATCCCAGCCAGAGTCATGAGCTGCTTTTATATATTCATCAAGTTTAGTAATATCAAGCCTCAATGGGAATTCTCTCAATGAATCTTCCCCTTTGTAATTCCAAGATTTTAGAGCTGTCATAGATGTAAGCCCCCCATCTATTGCCATTTTTAATGAAGAATAACGTATCCAGTCATTTCCATAACCAGAGGAAAAATTATAATCCTCAAGAAGCTGGTTAAGTTCTTTTTCATTTTGCTGCAATGTGAATCCATGCCAGTTAGGCATAAGATTTATTCTGCATTTAAGTTCATTTTTCTTTAATAAATCATGATAGGCTTTACATACTCCAGAACTTACCCCTGGTTCTGTAATACTTGTAATTCCATATTTATTATATTCATTTATTGCAAGAGATATAGACTTTTCTAATACAGGAATAGAAGGTTCTCCTTCTCCAGCTCCAAAATCATCACTTCCAAAAGGACCAGGCATAACTTTTCTGACTAAAAGAACAGCATTTCCATGAAGAACACCAGTAGGTTCTCCGTTTTCATCTTTTTCTATATGCCCTTTTGGAGGGTCAATAGTATCTTTAGTAATACCAGCTAATTCTAATGCTTTGGAATTTACAGAACATGCCCCAAATATTCTTTCAAGAACAACAGCATTATCAGGTGAAGCAATATCCAAATCATAACGATTAGGAGCTCTGTTTTCTTCAAATTGAGATTCTATCCAGCTGCCTCCCTGTATCCATGTTCCCTCTGGGACTTCTTTTATTCTTTCTGCAATTTTTTCCTGAAGCATTTTCATACTGTCAATACCAAAGAGTACAATTCCTTCAAGCATTAAACCAGTTTCCCATGCATGATTATGGGCATCATTGATACCAGGGATAAGGCTCCTTCCTTTTAAGTCTATCAATACACTGTTTCCAGTTTTCATTGACAATATTTCGTCATTGCTCCCAACTGCTGCTATCTTATTCCCTGATACAGCAGCAGCTTCATAAATACTGTCTTTTTCATCTACTGTATGAACACTTCCATTGTAGAAGATATAATCTGGAAAATATATTTTTGATTTATTCATCATTGTACTCCTCCTAAAATTTTACCATTTCTCTTCTCAGCTATTCTAGAAAATATGAAGAGAGCTGTTACTATTGATATTGCTGTAACTATAAGTCCTAGTATTGGAGAAACAAGTCCACCTACCAGAAAACCTATGATTGAAGATATTCCAACAGTCATACTGTAAGGAAGCTGTGTTTTTACATGTTCTACATGGTCAGAACCAGCTGCTGTAGATGCGAGAATAGTAGTATCAGATATAGGAGAACAGTGATCTCCAAATACTCCCCCACTCAAAGAAGCCCCTATCATAAGTTCCATTGGTACTCCAAATGTGTGTGCTATTGGAAGAGATATCGGCATGATTATAGCCCATACTCCCCAAGAACTTCCAGTTGAGAAACCAACAAAAGCACCAACTACAAAGAGGAATGCAGGCATAAGACCAGCAGCTATATTGTAGTGTGCAACTATATTTATTAAATATCCTTTAAGGTCCATAACCCCTGTCAATGAACCAATAGACCATGCTAATACTAATATGATTGGAATATCAGAGTTTAAAGCTACTCCTTTACAGAACATAGGAACAATATCAGCATATTTAAATATTTTAGCCTTTGCACCCATTATTCCAGCAGCTATTGAAGCAACTAAAAATCCAGTAGTGATAGAAAGAGATATATTAGAATTAACAAAAGCTCCTCCTATACCATTTTCTCCAGCTTTTCCAGTCCATAATATCATAGCTATCAATGTAGCAAATAATGCAAGAAGTGGAACAATAAAACTAGCTAATGTTATATTTGAATCTTTAAATAAAGCATTTTCATCTAAATCATATTTTCCCATTGGATTATCATTTTCACCTATAAGTTCACCAGTTTCAATTGCTCTTTTTTCAGCTTTATACATAGGACCAATATCCAGATTAAATATGATGATGAAGAACAGAGCAAGCATACCAAACATTGCATAGAAATTATATGGTATAGCTTTCAAATATGTAGTCCATGGATTGTCAGTTATACCTAATAAAGCAAATTGTGTAGCTATAAGCCCAATTGCATAAGTACTGTAACTTGTGATAGGAGAAAGAGTTGCAAAAGGACACCCCATAACATCACAAATATATGCAAGTTTAACTCTAGATATTCTAAGTCTCTCAGTTATTGGTCTCATAATAGCCCCAAGTGTGAGAGTAGGTTCTGTAAAAATGAAAGCAAATGCTGCAAAGTAAGCTGTAAGCTGAGCACCCTTTCTTGATTTTACTCTCTTAGAAGCATAATCCCCAAATGCTTTTGCTGCTCCAGAAACTTTTATCAAATATACAAATCCTCCACAAGACACAATAAGCATTATCATTCCTGCATTCCAGCTGTTCCCAATAAGTGGAATGAAGAAATCTGAAATCATTTTTGGGAATCCAACTATTGGATTCCAGTCAGAGATAATAGTTGTTCCAATCCAAAGTCCTAAGAAAAGTGAAAAAACTGTTTGTTTTGTCACCAGAGCCAGTATAATAGCTACCAGCGGTGGAATGACAGATAAAATTCCATATTCCATAATTTTGCCCCCCTTGATTTAAGATAAAAGTTATTAAATTTAACTACATGTAGTGGTTACTATATTTATAATTTAAAAATGTAGTAAAGTCAAGAAGATTTTTTAAAAAACTTTGTAAAAAAAACATTTTAAAGGAATATAAGTTCTAAAAAATCAGAAGGAAAGAATATTTATAATATAAATGAAAAATTAAAATAATATATAAAAAATTGAAAATATTTGATAAGTTTGCTACAATTTAATAAGATAAAATGTCATAAGAAAAAGGGGGAATTTTTATGAAAAGAAAAAAATTGAGTATAAAATTATATATATTTTTAAAAGGGACAATATTATACCAGGAGGAATTGAATGAATGAACAGTTAATCTGTTTGAAAGAAATTAATGAGGAGAATTATAATGATTGTATAGCATTAGATGTCAATGAGAAACAGAGAGCTTTTGTTGCTTCAAATATCTATTCTATAGCCCAAGCATATATTTACAGAGATACAGTTAAACTATTTTGTATATATGTTGGTGATACTCTTATAGGTTTTACTATGTTTAATTTGGAGAAAGAAAAAGATGAATATTGGATATGCCGTTTTATGATAGATAAAAATTATCAGAGGATGGGATATGGAAAGAAAGCTATAATAAAAATAGTGGAGTTTTTAAAAAAAGAAAGAACAGAAAATATAAAAATATCTTTTGAACCAGAAAATATTCTAGCTATGAAATTGTATTCTGCCTGTGGATTTAAAGAAACAGGAGAGGTAGATGAAGATGGAGAAATTATAATGGAAATAAAAATTAAATAGATTAGAATATAGAGAAGTTGATATAGAAAATAATTTAAAGTTTTTTATATTATATAGGAAGAGAAAATATTTATAGTGGAGAATAAAGAAAAGAGAGAGCTGCAGAACTCTCTCTTTTTAGATATTGTAATTATTTAGATATAGTATCCTCTAATATTTTAATTAGTACCATCCTCTAACTTTCATAGCTTCTGCGATTTTCTTAATAGATTTCATATAAGTAGCTTGTCTGAAAGAAACATTCTTCTCAACTTTCAATTCCCAAATTGGTTTGAAAGCATCTACCATAGCTCTTTCTTCTTTTTCTTCTACTTCTGCTTCTGTCCAATAATATCCATATAGATTTTGTACCCATTCAAAGTAAGATACTGTAACTCCTCCAGCATTTGTTAAAATATCTGGAGTAACTATGATACCTTTTTTATAAAGAATTTCATCAGCTTCTGGAGTAACTGGTCCATTAGCTCCTTCGCATATTAATAGAGCCTTAATCAACTCAGCTTCTTTAGCAGTGATTGCATTTTCCAAAGCACATGGAGCAATAGCATCAACATCTAATGCCCAGAATTCCTCCATAGTAATTTCTTTAGAATCAGCAACTTTTGTTAAGCTTCCTTCAGTTTTTGCAGCTTCTAATTCTTCAAAAGTGAAACCTTCTGCTTTGTATATTGCAAAAGCTCCCTTTCCTTTTTCAAATTCAGCAACTGCTACTACTTTTCCCCCTAATTTTATAACATTTTTTGCACTGAACTTTCCAACATTTCCAAATCCTTGAACAGCTACAGTTGCTTTAGCAAGATCTTTTCCTAATGCCTTAAAAGTTTCTCTCATAGTTACTGCAACACCAAATCCAGTAGCTTCATTTCTTCCTGCAGATCCACCATAACTTAGAGGCTTACCAGTGAATACTCCAATTGTTTGTTCTCCAGCTAATTTATTGTATTCATCTTGCATCCATGCTATGATTTGTCCATTTGTATTAACATCTGGAGCAGGAATATCCATTTTTTCTCCCAAGTAACGGAACATTCCACGTACCCATCCTCTAGAAAGCTGTTCTAGTTCTCTTTGAGATAATTCAGAAGGATCAACAGTAATTCCTCCTTTACCTCCACCATAAGGGATTCCAGTTACTTGACATTTAATACTCATCCACATAGAAAGAGCTTTTACTTCATCAGCATTTACATTTTGATGGAAACGGATTCCTCCTTTGAAAGGTCCTACTGCATCATTATGAGCTGATCTGTATCCTTTAAATGTTTTGAGAGAACCATCATCCATTTTTACTGGAATAGAAATCTCAATAATTCTTTGAGGTTCTTTTAATAATTCATATACAGCTGGATCAGCACCTAAAGCATCACATGCTTTTTTTACTTGTGCTTGAGCGCTCAATAGTGGGTTTAAAGTTTCTTTTACCATAAAATCCTCCTTAAGATAATTAAATAAAATATAGATTCCAAATTTATTGTGCCATTACCCTTTACATTGTATTATAATTATAGCTTTAAAAAAAAAATAGTCAATTACATTAAATGAATTATAAAAATAAAAAAAACATATAAATGAAAAGAATATACACAATATATTAAATAACTGAAAAAATCACTTATTTACAGCTTAAATTAAAATATATAATATATACATAATATATAAGTGTTTGAAAATAAGTCTTTTTTTATGAGTATGTTTGAAAATAATCAAGTATATTTAAGATATTAAAGACCAAATAATTTTTTGAAAGATTATATAAATTTACTTCCTAGAAATTATAAATAATAACAAAATAGAAAAATATGATACATAAACTTTAAGTATTTAAGAGAGGTGAGGAAAATAAATTTAAGTGTATGCTATCTTGACGAAATGAAATAAAAATGCTATAAGTGATTAAATAAAAATGTAAATGAAAGTAATTATGTTTTTATATTAAAGGAGGTATTATAATGAAAGTGATTTTTTATGGAGTTCGTGATGTAGAGGTACCTATTTTTGAAGCTGTGAATAAAAAATTTGGTTATGATGTAACTTTGATACCAGAATATCTGACTGATGAAGCTACAGCAAGAAAAGCTCTTGGATATGATGCTGTAGTATTAAGAGGAAACTGTTTTGCTACAAAGGAAATATTAGATATCTATAAAGAAATGGGAGTACAATATGTTATGACAAGAACTGTTGGAGTAAATCATATTGATGTTCCTTATGCAAAAGAGTTAGGATTTAAAACTGCTTATGTTCCTTTTTATTCTCCAAATGCTATTGCAGAGTTGGCACTAAGTTTAGCAATGGGTTTATTAAGAAATGTAGTTTATACTGTAAATAGAACAAAAGAAAGAAACTTTATTGTAGATAAACAAATGTTCTCAAAAGAAGTAAGAAATTGCACTGTAGGGGTTGTTGGATTAGGGAGAATTGGAATGACAGCTGCAAGACTTTTTAAAGGATTGGGAGCAAATGTGATAGGATATGATCTATTTCCTAAAACTGGAGTGGAAGATATTGTAACACAGGTTTCTATGGATGAGTTATTAGAAAAATCTGATATTATTACTTTGCATGCTCCTTATATCAAAGAAAATGGAAGAGTAATCACAAAAGAAACTTTAGCAAAAATGAAAGATGGAGTTATCTTAATTAACACAGGAAGAGGAGAATTAGTTGATACTGCTGCTTTAGTGGAAGCTTTAGAAAGTGGGAAAGTATCTGGAGCAGGTATTGATACTTTGGATAATGAAGTATCTATTTTCTTTAAAGATTTTGGAAGCAACAAATTAGAAGATCCATACTTTGAAAAATTAGTAGAAATGTATCCAAAAGTTTTGATTACTCCACATGTAGGATCTTATACTGATGAAGCTGCTTTAAATATGATAGAGACAACATTTGATAATATAAAAGAATATCTGGAAACTGGGGATTGTAAAAATAAAATAAAATAATTTTTATAAAATCAAAAGGAAATATGTAAGATTGAAATTATAATTTAAATATATCAAACTTTAGACTTAGATATAAATTTATATTTTTTCAATGCAGTTATTATTTAAATGTTAATAACTATCTATGTTGGATAGTGTCAAAAAATTTAAAAAATGGGGAGATTTGTGGAAACAAAGCTCCCTTTTTAAAATAAAAAGATTAAAATTATGAAGAAAGGAAATAAAATGAACTTAAAACAACACTATAAAATAAAATTACAGGAAGATGCAGATAATTTTTCTTGGGAAAGAGAGCTGAGAGAAAGAGGAATATTTTTTGAAAAAAAAGAATATTTTCCTAACTATATCATTTACAAAATAGAAAAACCTAGTGAAGATATTTTAAAAGAGTTTTCCCAAAGAAGAGAGATTTCTAAAATTGAAATCATGCATCACTATTTTTTAAATTTTCAAACTCATGTTATGGAAGTGCAGATGCCTCCTTATGAAAAAGCTTCTGCTGATAAAAAATATCCTGTAGTTGGAGTTTTAGATAATGGAATTGCAAATGTTGAAATGATGAATTCCTGGATATATCATGATGAAAAACAATACTGCCCTGAAAGACAGCATCCTACTCATGGAAACTTTATAGCAGGAGTGATTTTATACGGAGATGAATTGAGTGATAAAAAGTGGATTGCAGGGGAAAAAATAAAAATTTATGATGCAGTCATTGTACCAGATTTTAGTGTCTGTCAATTAGAAGAAGATGAACTTTTATTCAGATTAAGAAAAGCAGTAGAAGAACATACTTGGATTAAAATATGGAATTTATCAATTAGTATTCGTTTTGCTGTTGATTTAGAAAGAATTTCTGAGTTTGGATTATTGTTGGATTATTTACAGGAAAAATATGATATTATTATTTGTAAATCTTGTGGAAATGGAGAATTTATAAAAGATAAAGAGGAAAAAGGGAGTATTTTACAAGGTTCTGATACAATCCGTTCCTTAGTGGTTGCTTCATGTAATCAGGATGGAGAAGTTTCTAGTTTTAGTTTAAGTGGAAGAGGACATAAAATTCTAGAAAAACCAGATATTGCAATGTATGGAGGCGATGTTTTTTGGGATGCAGATGGAAAAAGAAAAATATCAGGAGTCTATTCTTTTTCTCCAAAAGGAGAAATAGTTAGTTCTTTTGGAACCAGTTTTGCCACAGCTAGAATGACTTCTTTATTAGGAAATATTCTTTTTTGGAAGGAAGATGCTTCAGCTCTTTTTTTGAAGGCTATGGCAGTACAAACAGCAAGTCATGGTGAAAAATATTTTTTAGGTTACGGTTGCCCTAAAGATACAGCTGGTATCCAGAAAGAATATGAAAACTCGTATATTCTAGAAGGAAACTTACTAGAAGAAGAGAGAATAACACTAGCTTATAGAAATGGAAAAATAAAATGTACTCTGAGCTCTGATGTTATTTTAGACTATCATCAAGAAGAAGATTATGTTCTTTGTGATATTAATTTAAGTTTTGAAAAAAATGGAAAAAAATATGAAAATGAAAATCTTTTTGGAGAGTATGTAAAGCTGAATAATTTAAAAAAATATGAAATTTCTATGGAAGAGGAAGAAGGAGAAATAGAAATTATTTTTTCAAAAAGATGGGGAAAAGTTGAAAATAAAAAGAAAGATAGAGCACTTTCATATTGTTTTGTTTTTCAAAAATAAAAAAGTGAAAAAAGATTTTTTGAATTTGAAATTTCACAAAAAAGTGAAAAAATTAAAACTACATTTTTTTGAAAAATGGTTGTATAATAAAAGGGAAATGGAAATAATAGTTTCATAATTAAAAATACTGTCTTATTTTTGGAGGGAATTTCTTTGGCACTAAATAAAAAACATTTTGAAATTTTAAAAGAGTTAAAGAAAGAGGATGATTTAAAACGAATTGCAAATATTTTCAATCAAACAGAAAGAAGCATTCGATATAAGATTGCAGAATTAAATGAAAACTTAGGTCAGGAAAAAATTTTCATAAAAAAAAGAAAAATCTTCTGTCTTTTGGATGAAAAAGATATTTCTTCATTGATTAAAGGATTAAATGAATATAATTATATCTATGAACAAAAAGAAAGAATAGATTTATTGATTTTAGAAAGCATTCTTCAAAAAGATGAGTTTCAAATTGAAGAACTGGCAGATTTATTACAGATAAGTAAATCTACATTGAGAGGGGATATTAAAATATTAAGCTCAAAGCTATCTAAAATGGGCATTTATTTGGAGCAATATCAAGACAATAATAAAAAGTGTCATTTAAATTATAAAAATAGTGATTTGATTTATTACTTAGCAATTTTTCTGTATGAGTATGTTATCTTTGATGAAGGAGACAAGAGGATAAGTTTTAAAAATACCAGTTATTTTGAAAAGATGGTCTCTGAAAAATTGACAAAACAATATTTGGAAGTATTAGAAGATAGTTATCAAAAAATTAAGAATACAGATTTGCCTTATATTGATGAGACATTAAACTTATTGATATTATTGATTTCTGTTTTAAAACTGCGAAATTTAAATACAGAAGAATTAGATGTTTTAAATAAAAAAGTTTTGAAAGAAACAAGGGAATTTAAAATCTTACAAAAAACTTTTGTAGAGTTTTCAGAAACACAGCTTTATTTTTTGACAGACTATTTACTTCGTATCTCCTGCGACGAGGAAGAAATTTTTTCAAAACATCGTAACTGGCTAGAAATAGAACTTGGAGTTTACCGTCTAATCAAAGAATTTGAACATTTAAAGAAAGTTCAGCTTGTAAAGAACAAAAGATTACTAGATGATATTTTATATTATATAAAACCACTCATTTATAGAAGCTCCAAGAAAATTGAATTGAAAAACAGCGTTTTAAAAGAAGTGAAGATGTTATATGAAGATACTTTCTACTACTTGAAAAAAGCTTTTCATAGTTTTGAAGTTTTGTTAAATTTAGAAGTATCTGATAATGAGATTGGTTTTTTAGTTCCTATTTTTGAAGTTGCTTTAAGAAATCAGATTAAGCAAGCAAAAAAAATAATAGTAGTTTCTTCATACAAAAGAAATTTAACTAATTTTTTATTAGCCCGTTTAGAAGAAGAGTTTTTAGTTGATATAGTGAAAGTTATTTATGTTAAACAATTGGATAAAATTCAAGAGGAAGAAATTGATTTGCTAGTTACAACTTCTAATTTAACACAGAAGAATTTACCTTATCCAGTTTGTCAAGTCAATCCTATTTTGACAGATGCGGATAAAATTCATTTAAAAGAATTTGGACTTCAAAATCAAGACAAGAAGATTCCTCTGGAAAAATTGATGGGATTAATTGAAAGAAATATAGAGAATGAGAATTGGAATGAAAATAAATTACGTGAGGAATTGCTGCATACTTTTCCTCATAACATACTAGATGAAAGAGAGCGAGAAGTTCAAGAGGAATTACAAATTTCTAAAAATTTAAGAACTTCTATTTGTGCTTTTGAATGGAGAGAAGCTGTTAGAGCAGGAATGGAAATTTTATGGAAGCAAAAATATATTAAAAAATCATATATGGAAGATAGTGTCAATAAAAAAGAAGAAGATAGTTTGATTTTTTTCTTAAATGAAAAAACAGCTCTTTTTTATACAGAACCTAAAGAAAATGTTATTAAAATAGGATTTTCTTTAGTAGAAGTAAGACATCCTTTACTGATAAGAGGAAAAAAGATAAAGTATATTGTGTGTTTTGCTCCAAAAGGAGATGCTGAGGATCAAAGTTTATTATTTCAATTAAATGATTATTTTGAAGAAGAGGGAATTGAACAAAAGTTAAAAAAATACTTTAAATAAATAACAAATAAGGAGGAGGAAAGAAATGATTACAACAGAGTATATTAGTTTTTTAGAAAGCTTATTCAGCTCATTGTTGGGTATGTCAATTGTGTTTATAGCTTTGGTTTTTTTAGCTATTTTCGTTATGATAGTATCGAAAGTAATTGCGATATTAGAGAAAAACCTAATCAAAACAGCAGCTCCAACAGCAAACACAGCAGCAGTATCATCTTCAGTAGTAGGAACAAGCCCTAAGAAAGATAATAAAGAGGGAGTAAAAATTGCTGTAGTTACAGCTGCAATCAGTGAAGAGATGAATCAACCAGTGGACAAATTCATTATTACAAACATTAAGAAAATTTAAAAAAAATAAGATATGAAAGGAGAAGAGATTATGAAGTATGTAGTAACAGTAAATGGAGAAAAATATGAAGTTGAGGTAGAAAAAGTAGATGGAAGATCAGCATCTTTATCTAGAAAACCAGCAGAGAGAGGAGCAAAAGTAAAAGAAGAAACAGTAAGAGAAACAGTAGCAGCAGCAGCTCCAGCAGCAGTAAGTACAGGTGGAGGAGCAAATTCAGTTGTAAGTCCTATGCCGGGAGTTATTTTAGATATAAAAGTAAAAGAGGGAGACAGTGTATCTGAAGGGCAAGCTGTTATCATTTTGGAAGCGATGAAAATGGAAAATGAAATTGTATCAGAATTTGCAGGAACAGTATCTGCAATCAGAGTAAAAAAAGGGGATACTGTTGATACTGATGCAGTATTAGTAGAAATTAAATAACGGAGGGGACTATAATGGAGTTTGTTAAAATTTTAGAAATTATGATGGCGAAATCTGGATTTGTTGCATTAACATGGCAAAATCTAGTAATGTTTCTCATCTCATTTGTTTTAATTTATTTAGCCATTGTAAAACAATTTGAACCTCTACTATTGTTGCCAATTGCCTTTGGAGTTTTCTTAACTAACTTGCCTTTAGCTGGTTTGATGAACGAAGCAGATCCTTGGTATGCATCTGGGGTTTTACGAATTATTTATAATGGAATTAAGAGTAATGTATTTCCTTGTTTAATTTTCATGGGAATTGGAGCTATGACAGATTTTGGACCACTGATTGCCAATCCAATCAGTCTGTTGCTTGGAGCAGCAGCACAATTTGGAATTTATATAACATTTATGACTGCAAATGCATTGCCTTTCTTTTCTGCTAAACAATCAGCAGCAATTGCAATCATTGGAGGAGCTGATGGACCAACTTCTATCTATTTGGCAAATAACTTGGCACCAGAATTGTTAGCACCAATTGCAGTGGCAGCATATTCTTATATGGCACTTATTCCTATGATACAGCCACCTATTATGAAGCTTTTGACAACGAAAAAAGAAAGAGCTGTAAAAATGAAACAATTGAGAAAAATCAGTAAGATAGAAAAAATTGTTTTCCCAATTGGAACAGTTTTATTTACTTCTTTATTATTGCCTTCTGTAGCTCCTTTATTAGGAATGCTGATGTTAGGAAATATTTTTAAAGAATCTGGAGTTGTTCAAAGACTTTCAGATACTGCTCAAAATGCATTGATTAATATAGTAACAATTATGTTGGGAGTTACAGTAGGAGCAACAGCAAATGGAGAATTGTTCTTACGTTGGGAAACAATTGCAATTATTGGTATGGGATTATTTGCTTTCTGTATGTCAACAGTTGGAGGAATTTTACTTGGAAAGTTGCTTTATATAATAACAGGTGGAAAAATCAATCCATTAATTGGTTCAGCAGGGGTATCTGCAGTACCAATGGCAGCCAGAGTTGCTCAGACAGTAGGAGCATCTGAAAATCCAACAAACTTCTTATTGATGCATGCTATGGGACCAAATGTTGCAGGAGTAATAGGTTCTGCAGTAGCGGCAGGATATTTTATGTTAATTTTTGGAAAATAATATTAAAAAATAAAAAACTTTGGTAGATAACATAGTAAACATTATTGACAAAAAAATGGGAGGAGATTACTGTGAGTAAAGTAATGTCATTGCATGATGCAATCAAAACTTATGTAAAATCAGGGGACAGTATTTGTATTGGTGGTTTTACAACTAACAGAAAACCATACGCAGCAGTGTATGAAATTTTAAGACAAGGATTAGGAGATTTTACTGGATATTCTGGGCCAGCAGGTGGAGATTGGGATATGTTGATTGGAGAAGGAAGAGTGAGAAACTTTATCAACTGTTATATCGCAAACTCTGGATATACAAATGTATGCAGAAGATTTAGACATGAAGTAGAGAAAATTGGAAAAATGAACTTGGAAGATTATTCTCAGGATGTTGTTATGTATATGCTTCATGCTTCATCATTAGGATTACCATTTTTACCTGTAAAATTAATGCAGGGTTCAGATATAGTAAACAAATGGGGAATCAGCAAAGAAGTAAGAGAAAAAGATCCAAAACTGCCAAATGATAAATTAATAGAAATTGAAAATCCTTTAGTTCCAGGGGAAAAGGTAATAGCAGTACCAGTACCTAGATTAGATGTAGCAGTTATACATGTTCAAAAAGCTTCGATAAATGGGACTTGTTCTATTGAAGGAGATGAATTCCATGATATTGATATTGCAATTGCAGCAAAAAGATGTATTGTAACTTGTGAAGAATTAGTAACAGAAGAGGAGATTAGAAAGGAACCAAGTAAAAATTCTATTCCGCAATTCTGTGTAGATGCAGTAGTTCATGTACCATTTGGAGCACATCCTTCTCAATGTTATAACTATTATGATTATGATGCTGATTTTTTCAAGATGTATGATGCAGTAACAAAAACAGAAGAAGACTTTAAAGCCTTTTTACAAGAATGGGTATATAACATCAAAGATAATGATGAATATATTGATAAACTAGGAGCAAGCCGATTAACAAAATTAAGAGTAGTACCAGGATTCGGATATGCTGCAAAACTAGTGAAGGAGGCAAAATAATATGGTAAATTATAAAAATTATACCAATAAAGAAATGCAGGCAGTAACTATTGCAAAAGAAATCACAGATGGACAAATTGTAATTGTAGGAACAGGACTTCCATTAATTGGAGCCTCTTTAGCAAAAAGAATCTTTGCTCCAAATTGTAAATTAATTGTGGAAAGTGGACTTATGGACTGCAGCCCAATTGAAGTACCAAGAAGTGTTGGAGATAACAGATTGATGGCTCACTGTGGAGTTCAATGGCCAAACATTCGTTTTATTGGATTTGAAGCAAATGAATTGTTAAATGATAATAACAGAATGATTGCTTTCATTGGGGGAGCACAAATTGATCCTTATGGAAACGTAAATTCAACTTGTATTGGAGAATATTGTACACCAAAAACAAGATTTACAGGTTCAGGTGGAGCAAATGCAATTGCAACATATTCTAATACTGTAATTATGATGCAGCATGAAAAAAGAAGATTTATAGACAAAATTGATTATATAACAAGTGTAGGATGGGGAGATGGACCAGGAGGAAGAGAAAAATTAGGACTTACTGGAAATAGAGGCCCAGTTGCTGTTGTAACTGACAGAGGAGTATTGAGATTTGACGAGGAAACTAAAAGAATGTATCTAGCAGGATACTATCCAACATCATCTATAGAAGAAATTATTGAAAATACTGGATTTGAAATTGATACATCAAGAGCTGTTTTATTAGAAGCGCCAAGTGAAGAAGTTATTAAAATGATCAGAGAAGAAATTGATCCAGGGCAAGCATTCATAAAGGTACCAGTAGAAGAATAAAAAAAGATGGAAGGAGAATAACATGGGAAATTACTCAATGCCCAATTATTTCCAGAATATGGAACAAATTGGAAAAGAATTAACAAAAATTGATGAAGAAAATGAAAAATTAGTAAGAGATGTAGAAGAAGAAATTGGTAAATTAATTGATGAAATGCACGATGCAGGAACTAGTGATGAAAAAATTGCTGAAAAAGGACAAATGACTGCTTTACAAAGAATAGCAGAATTAATTGATGAAGGAACTTGGTGTCCTTTAAATAGTCTTTACAATCCTCAAGATTTTGAAACTGGAACAGGAATTGTAAAAGGATTGGCAAGAATCAATGGAAAATGGGCAATGGTTGTTGCTTCTGATAATAAAAAAATCGTTGGAGCTTGGGTACCAGGGCAAGCAGAAAATTTATTAAGAGCATCTGATACAGCAAAATGTTTAGGAATTCCTTTAGTATATATTCTAAACTGCAGCGGAGTTAAGTTAGACGAACAAGAAAAAGTATATGCAAACAGAAGAGGAGGAGGAACTCCTTTCTATAGAAATGCTGAATTACAACAATTAGGAATTCCAGTTATTGTAGGAATTTATGGAACAAATCCAGCTGGAGGAGGATATCATAGTATCAGTCCAACAATCTTAGTTGCTCATGAAGATGCAAACATGGCAGTAGGAGGTGCTGGAATTGTTGGAGGTATGAATCCTAAAGGATATATTGATCAAGAGGGAGCAGAACAAATCATAGAAGCAACTGAAAAAGCAAAAGGAGCAGAGGTTCCGGGAACAGTATCTGTTCACTATGATGAGACTGGATTCTTTAGAGAAGTATATTGTGACGAAGTTGGAGTATTGGAAGGAATCAAAAAATATATTGACTGCTTGCCAGCATATGACTTAGAATTCTTCAGAGTAGATGAACCAGCAGAACCTGCATTGGATCCAAATGATTTATACTCTGTCATTCCTATGAATCAAAAGAAAATATATAACATTTATGATGTTATTGGAAGATTAGTAGATAATAGTGAATTTAGTGAATATAAAAAGGGATATGGACCAGAAATAGTAACTGGACTTGCTAAAGTAGATGGACTTTTAGTAGGTATTGTTGCAAATTTCCAAGGACTATTAATGAAATATCCTGAATATAAAGAAAATGGAATTGGAATCGGGGGAAAATTATACAGACAAGGTCTCATAAAAATGAATGAATTTGTAACTCTTTGTTCAAGAGATAAATTACCTATCGTTTGGATACAAGATACTACTGGAATTGATGTAGGAAACGAGGCAGAAAAAGCTGAATTATTAGGATTAGGTCAATCTTTAATTTATTCAATTCAAAATTCAAAAGTTCCTCAAATGGAAATTACATTGAGAAAAGGAACTGCAGCAGCTCATTATGTATTGGGAGGACCTCAGGGAAATTCTACTAATGCTTTCTCATTAGGGACTGCAGCAACAGAAATTAATGTAATGAATGGAGAAACAGCAGCAACTGCAATGTACTCAAGAAGATTAGTAAAAGATAAAAAAGAAGGGAAAGATTTAACTTCAACTATTGAAAAAATGAACAAATTAATCAATGAGTACAAAGAAAAATCAACTCCAAAATATTCTGCAGAAACAGGAATGGTAGATGAGATTGTAAATTTATATGATATAAGAGCTTACATGACAGCTTTTGTAAATTCTGTTTATCAAAATCCAAAAGCAATTTGTGCTTTTCATCAAATGCTTTTACCAAGGGCCATTAGAGAATACAACACATTCACAAAAAAATAAAAAAGGGGGAATTTTGTGGAAAGAATGACTTTACAACTAGGGATGTTTGAAACATTGGCTTTAGCAGTTTTAGCTATTTATTTAGGGAACTATTTAAGAAAGGCTTTTCCTGTTTTGAAAAAATATTGTTTACCAGCTTCTGTAGTTGGTGGAACAATATTTGCAGTAGTTTCCATGGCTTTGTATTATTCAAATGTAATGGAATTGAGTTTTGAGTTTAAAGCAATAAATTCATTGTTTTATTGCATCTTCTTTGCTGCTAGTGGGGCAGCAGCTAGTTTATCTTTATTAAAGCAAGGAGGAAAATTAGTTATTATTTTCGCTATTTTAGCAGCAATTTTGGCAGCATGCCAAAATGCTCTAGCACTGTTTGTTGGTAATTTGATGGGAGTGAATCCATTAATTTCCATGATGACAGGAAGTATTCCTATGACAGGAGGTCACGGAAATGCAGCAGCTTTTGCTCCAATTGCAGTGGAAGCAGGAGCAAGTGCAGCAATGGAAGTAGCTATTGCAGCAGCAACATTTGGTTTGATTTCAGGTTGTATTTTAGGAGGACCTTTTGGGAATTTTATCATTAAAAGACATAAGTTAGAAGATCCAAATTTAGATGGAAAAGATGATACTTCAGAAATGGGAGAAGCAGCTCCTACAATAGCAATTGATAAAAACAGTGTTGTTAATGCAATGTTTTTAATGTGTATTGCTTTAGGAATTGGACAAGTAGTAACTTTACTTTTGAAAAAATTTGGAATCAGTTTTCCAATTCATGTAAGCTGTATGTTAGGTGGAATTTTAATCAGATTATTTTATGATAAAAAATCTGGAAACCACGAAGTATTATATGAAGCTATAGAAACAGTAGGAGAATTTTCTTTAGGATTATTCGTTTCTATGTCTATTATTACAATGAAATTATGGCAACTATCTGGATTAGGATTTGCTTTAGTTGTATTATTAGTTGTTCAAGTAGTTTTTATTATGCTATTCTGCTATTTCTTAACTTACAATTTATTAGGAAGAAATTACGATGCAGCAGTTATGGCAGTAGGACATACAGGATTTGGATTAGGAGCAGTTCCTGTTTCTATGACTACAATGCAAACTGTTTGTCAAAAATATAGATACTCTAAGCTAGCCTTTTTCGTTGTTCCAGTTATTGGAGGATTTATCAGTAATATTTCCAATGCGATTATTATTACTAAATTCTTAAATATTGCAAAAGCTATGCTTGGAATAGGATAAGGGTTACAAAAAAGAAAGGGAGCATAAAATGAGTAAATTTACAATGGGAGTCGATGTAGGTTCTACTACATCAAAGGCTGTTATTTTAAAAGATGGAAAAGAAATTATTTCTCAGTCTATAATTCCTGTTGGAACAGGAACAAGTGGACCTGCTCGAGCAATTAAACAGGTTTTAGAAACAGCAGGATTTTCTTCAATTGATGAGTTGGATTGTGCTGTAGCTACTGGTTATGGAAGAAACTCATTGGAAGAGGTACCATTACAGATGTCAGAATTGTCTTGTCATGCAAAGGGAGCTTACTTTTTTTTCCCTAATGTAAGAACAATTATTGATATTGGAGGACAAGATTCTAAGGCATTAAAAGTTGGAAATAATGGAATATTGGAAAATTTTGTTATGAATGATAAATGTGCAGCAGGAACAGGAAGATTTTTAGATGTTATTGCTAAGGTCTTAGAAGTTAATTTATCTGATTTAGAAGTTCTTGATGCAAAATCTAAAGAGGATATTACAATTAGCTCTACTTGTACTGTATTTGCAGAATCAGAAGTCATTTCACAGTTAGCAAAAGGAACAAAATTTGAAGATATTGTAAGGGGAATCCATGCATCAATTGCAAGCAGAGTAGGAAGTTTGGCAAAACGTGTAGGAATCAAAGATCAGGTTGTTATGACTGGTGGAGTGGCTTTAAATCATGGAATGATAAGAGCTCTTGAAAAAAACATCGGTTTTAAGATTTATACAAGTGAATATTGCCAGTTAAATGGAGCAATTGGAGCAGCACTATTTGCTTATCAAAAGTGTTTAAGTGCAAAAAAATAAATAATATGAAGGAGACCTTGCTCATGCTTCATGAGCAAGTTCTTTCTTTTATAAAAAAGAAGTAGGAGGAAACTGAAATGGCTGGAAAAATGGAAAAATTACCTAATAAAAAACCAAGAGCAATTGATGGACATAAGCCTGCTGCTGCTGTTTTAAGAAAAGTAGTAGATAAAGTATACGCAGAAGCCTGGGAAGCAAAAAGAAGAGGAGAATTAGTAGGGTGGAGCTCTTCTAAATTTCCAATTGAATTAGCAAAAGCATTTGATTTAAATGTTGTTTATCCTGAAAATCATGCAGCATCTACTGCAGCAAAAAAAGATGGATTACGTCTATGTCAGGCAGCAGAAGATATGGGATATGACAATGATATTTGTGGTTATGCAAGAATTAATTTAGCCTATGCAGCTGGAGAACCAACAGATGCAAGAAGAATGCCACAGCCTGATTTTTTACTTTGCTGTAATAATATCTGTAATATGATGACAAAATGGTATGAAAATATTGCAAGAATGCATAATATTCCTTTAATTATGATTGATATTCCATTTTCAAATACAGTGGATATACCAGAGGAAAAAGTAGATTATCTAATTGGACAATTTAATTATGCAATTAAGCAATTAGAAGACTTAACTGGAAAGAAATTTGATGAAAAGAAATTTGAAACTGCTTGTGCAAGAGCTAACAGAACTGCTGCAGCATGGTTAAAATCATGTTCTTACATGGGATATAAACCATCTCCTTTGAGTGGATTTGATCTATTTAACCATATGGCAGACATTGTAGCAGCAAGATGTGATGAAGAAGCAGCTATTGGATTTGAATTATTAGCACAGGAATTTGAACAATCTATAAAAGAAGGAACTTCAACTTGGGAATATCCAGAAGAACATAGAATTTTATTTGAAGGAATTCCTTGCTGGCCAGGACTTAGACATCTATATGAACCATTGAAAGATAATGGAGTCAATGTAACAGCAGTTGTATATGCTCCAGCATTTGGATTTAGATATAACAATATAAGAGAGATGGCAGCAGCTTATTGTAAAGCTCCTTGCTCTGTATGTATTGAAACAGGAGTAGAGTGGAGAGAGACTATGGCAAAAGAAAATGGTATTAGTGGAGCTTTGGTAAACTATAACCGTAGTTGTAAACCATGGAGTGGAGCTATGCCAGAGATTGAAAGAAGATGGAAAGAGGATTTAGGAATTCCAGTAGTAAATTTTGATGGAGATCAAGCAGATGAAAGAAATTTCTCAACTGAGCAGTACAAAACAAGAGTGCAAGGTCTAGTGGAAATTATGGAAGAAAGAAAAGCAGAAAAAGAGGAAAAAGGGGAAGATGTATATACAAACTTCGAAAATACAAAAGAAACAGATTGGTCAAAACCAACTTTAAAATAGGAGGATAAAAATGGATGAAATCAAAGAATTGTTAGGACAATTTAAATATTATGCAAATAATCCTAGAAAGCAATTAGATAAATATCTTGCTGAAGGAAAAAAAGCAGTAGGAGTTTTCCCATATTATGCTCCAGAAGAAATTGTATATGCAGCAGGAATTGTGCCTTTTGGTGTATGGGGAGGACAGGGAACTATTGAGAGAGCAAAGGAATATTTTCCAACATTCTATTACTCTTTGGCATTACGTTGTTTAGAAATGGCTTTAAATGGAACATTAGATGGACTTTCAGCTTCTATGGTAACAACTCTGGATGATACTTTAAGACCATTTTCACAAAATTATAAAGTAGGTGTAGGACAGAAAATTCCTATGATTTTTCTAAATCATGGACAGCATAGAAAAGAGGAATTTGGAAAAACTTACAATGCAAGAATTTTCAACAAGGCAAAAGAAGAGTTAGAAAAAATCTGTGGAGTGACAGTTACTGATGAAAATTTGAAAAAAGCTTTTGAAGTTTATAATGAAAATAGAAGTGAAAAAAGAAAATTCATCAAGTTAGCAGCAAAACATCCTCAGACAGTTAAAGCATCTGACAGATGTTATGTATTAAAAAGCTCATACTTTATGCTGAAAGATGAACATACAGCTCTATTAAAACAATTAAATACAAAATTAGAAGCTCTACCAGAAGAATCATGGGATGGAGTTCGTGTAGTAACAAGTGGAATTATTACAGATACTCCAGGATTATTGAAAGTATTTGATGATTATAAAGTATGTATTGTTGCAGATGATGTAGCTCATGAATCAAGAGCTTTAAAAGTAGATATAGATTTATCAATTGAAGACCCTATGCTGGCTTTGGCAGATCAATTTGCAAGAATGGATGAAGACCCTATTCTGTATGATCCAGATATTTATAAAAGACCAAAATATGTTGTTAATTTAGTGAAAGAAAATAATGCAGATGGATGTCTATTATTTATGATGAACTTCAACGATACAGAGGAAATGGAGTATCCTTCTTTAAAACAAACTTTTGATGCAGAAAATCTTCCTCTTATCAAAATGGGATATGACCAGCAAATGATAGACTTTGGACAAGTAAAAACACAATTAGAAACTTTCAACGAAATTATACAATTAAATAGAATGTAGGGGAGGTAGAGGAAATGAGTCAAAATGTATGGGAAAATGATGATTTTATTTTCAAAGGTAATGAGCTGAAAGGAATGACAGATAAAGGAAAAGATAAAGTCAAGACACAAGGCTTCACTGATATGGTAATTCCTCCAACAACTCCTGAAGGTGTAGCAATTAAAAGAATTGGAGATAATGCTTTTTATAGAAGAGGATTAACTTCTGTTATTATTCCTGACACTGTAGAAAGTATTGGTTATGATGCTTTTGGAGTATGTAAATTAACAGAGGTAAAATTACCAAGCTCTTTGGTTGCAATAGAAGGATTTGCTTTTTACCGAAATAAATTGAAAAAAGTGGAATTTGGAAATGCAGTAAAAACTATTGAACCAAGTGCTTTTGCTTTAAATGAATTAGAAGAGATTTTTCTTCCAGAATCATTAGAGCTTATTGATACTTCATCTTTTTATAAAAATGAATTAACAACATTGTGTATTCCAAAATCTATTAAGAAAATTAATATGTACGCATTTTGTAAAAATAATATTAGAGAAGTGGAAATTCCTAAATCTATAGAATTTTTGCATGCAAAAGCTTTTGAAGAAAATACAGAAATAAAATAAGAAATTAAAATAAGGAATTAAAATAAGGAATTAAAATGAAAAAGAGGCTGACTTATTATAAAATGGACAACCTCTTTTTTAATAGAAAATAGAGGTGGGACTTATGGCTTTATATCAATTTGATATTTTGGATTCTACAAATGAGTATATGAAGGAACATAGAGAAAAATTTCAAGACTATGATATTGTCCTTGCTAAAAATCAAACAGCTGGAAAAGGAAGACGTGGAAATATTTGGATTTCTACTGAAGGAATGGCTTTATTTACTTTTCTTGTGAAGAAACATGAGGGAGAAGAGGATATTGACTATATGAAACTACCTTTATTAGCTGGGCTTGCTGCTATTCGAGCATTTCAGAAAATAAAAAAAGCAGAGTATCAATTTAAATGGACCAATGATATCTATTTACAAGGGAAGAAATTGGGAGGAATTTTAGTAGAAAGACGAGAAAATAATTTTTTAATTGGAATAGGATTAAATATTAACAATCAGATTCCTTTGGAAATTAAAAATATAGCCATTTCTTTACAAGAGCTAGGAAAACAGGAGTATTCTATTACTGAAATTGTTTTGGAAGTAGTAGAACAGTTCAAAATTCTTTGGAAAGAATATACAAATGGAAATTGGAAAGAGATTTTAACAGAAATTAATAGAATTAATTATTTACATGGGAAAAGAGTTGCTTTAAGAGCAGGCAATATTTTTGTAGAGGGAATTGCACAGAAGATTAATGATAAAGGGGAAATTGAGATTATATCTGGTGGGGAGATAAAAAGCTTTGCAATGGGAGAAGTAATTCGGGAACGGCTTATTTTTCCTCTAGAAGCCAATGTAGAAAGTTTTGCGAAAGCCTATATTTTAAAGGAAGCAAGCTATGATGTTATTATTTGCTTAGTTGGAGAATTTAATGAAGATTGGCAGGTAAAACTTGAAACCTTGCATTTGAAAGTAGAAAAAGATATAAGTCTAGAAGAAGTGAAGAAAAAATATCAGGCAAAATCTTTCTTGGATTTTCCAAATATTTTTCCTTTAGAGAATTATTCTGAAGAAAAAATTCAAAAAATTGCAAAAATGTTTGTTTAAGAATATATAAATGTGGTAGCATAGAAACAAGGAATTAAAATTTAGGGAGGAAACATGAGAGAGTTTATACACCAATTGAAGGAACAAGTATTAAATGGGTATTTAATAACAAGAGAAAATGCAGCAGAATTATTAAGCTTATCAATAGAAAAAGAGGAAGATTTGGAGGAATTGCTGAAAGCAGCTAATGAAATTCGTGAAAAATTTTGTGGGAACTTTTTTAACCTTTGTACTATTTTAAATGCAAAATCTGGAAGATGTTCAGAAAATTGTAAGTACTGTGCTCAGTCAGCTCATTTTAAGACAGCAGCAGAAATTTATCCTTTAGTAATGAAAGAAGAAGCTCTGGAAGCAGCAAAAGAGGTGGAAGCAGAAGGGGCTCACAGATTTTCTCTAGTAACAAGTGGAAGAGGTCTGAATGGCGGAGAAAAAGAATTAGACCAATTAGCCGAAATTTATCAATATTTACAAGAAAATACAGAATTAGATTTATGTGCCTCTCATGGAATTTGCAGTAAAGAGGCTCTGCAAAAATTGAAAGATGCAGGAGTAAAAACTTATCATCATAATTTGGAAAGTTCGAGAAGATTTTATGGAACAATTTGTACTTCTCATACTTTTGACGATAGAGTAAATACAATTAAATATGCACATGAAGTTGGATTGCAGGTATGTAGTGGAGGGATTTTCGGATTAGGAGAAACAGAAGAGGATCGAATTGATATGGCTTTTGATTTACGAGAATTAGGAGTTCATTCTATTCCAATTAATATTTTAACTCCAATTCCTGGAACACCTTTAGAAGATAATGAAGCTGTAGATCCAAGAGAATTATTAAAAGATATTGCTATTTTTCGATTTATCTTACCAAAGGTATCAATTCGATATGCAGGTGGAAGAGTGAAACTTGGAAAATATGCAAAGCTTGGATTAGAAGGTGGAGTTAACTCTGCTTTGACTGGAAATTTCTTAACTACAACAGGAAATACAATAGAAAGTGACAAACAAATGATTAAGGAGCTTGGATATGAATACTAAAGGGTATTTTATCATAGGAACAGATACAGATATTGGAAAAACTTTTTGTAGTACTTTGCTATATCATGGAGTACGAGAGAAAAAAGGAATGTATTACAAGCCGATTCAGAGTGGAGGAGTTTCTAAAAATGGAAAATTATATGCTCCTGATGTTTTGTCCCTATGTCAAATTGAAGGAATAGATTATCAGGATGAAATGGTAACTTATGTTCTAGAGGCAGAAGTCTCTCCCCATTTGGCAAGTGAATTAGAAGGAACAACAATTGAAATTGAAAAAATTAAAAAGAATTTTATGAAACTTTGCGAACAATATGATTATTTGATTGTTGAGGGAGCAGGAGGTTTGCAGGTACCGTTGATTCGTGATAAATATCATATTTATGATTTGATTCAAGATTTTGGTTTTCCAGTAGTTTTAGTAAGCAGTGCAAAAGTAGGATCTATTAATCATGCTGTATTGACAATAGAATCTTTAGAAAAACTAGGGATCCCTTTACATGGAATTATTTTTAATCGAGTAAAAGATACAGAAGAAAGTAAAATCTATGAAAAAGATAATATAGAGATTATCTTAAAACATTCTCCTACAAAGAATCATTTAGTTGTATTGGAAAATGCAGAGAAAATCCAAGATGAAAAATTAAATTTATTTTTAAAAGGAGAGGCAAATGGCTAAGAGAAGTCAATTACAGGAGAAAGATTTAAAATATGTATTTCACCCTTGTGCTCAAATGAAAGATTTTGAAGAAACGCCCCCTTTGATTATTACCAGGGGAGAAGGATTATATTTATTTGATGAAACAGGGAAAAGATACATGGATTGTATTTCCAGCTGGTGGGTTAATTTATTTGGACATGCAAATCCTAGAATTAATGAAGTTGTTTATAACCAGATTAACACTTTAGAACATGTTATTTTTGCAAATTTTGGACATAAACCAGCAATTGAGTTATGTGAACATTTAGTGGAAGTTCTGCCAGAAGGAATCAATAAATTTTTATTTGCAGACAATGGTTCTTCTTGTATTGAAATGTCTTTAAAATTAAGTTTTCAATATCATTTACAAACAGGAAATCCACAAAAAACAAAATTTATTTCTTTAGAAAATGCTTATCATGGTGAAACTATAGGAGCTCTTGGGGTAGGAGATGTGGATATTTTCACAAAGACTTATCGGCCTTTGATTCAAGAGGGAAGAAAAGTTCGAGTTCCATATTTAGACTCTGCAATGTCAGAAGAAGAATATTCAAAATATGAACAGGATTGTATTTCAGAGTTGGAAAGTTTGATTAAAAATAACCATCAGGAAATTGCATGTATGATTATAGAGCCTATGGTACAAGGAGCAGCAGGAATGAAAATGTATTCCAGCTATTATTTACAAAAAGTAAGAGAATTGACAAAAAACTATAATATTCACTTAATTGATGATGAAATTGCAATGGGATTTGGAAGAACAGGAAAAATGTTTGCCTGTGAACATGCAGGGATTACTCCTGATATTATGTGCTTGGCAAAAGGATTATCTAGTGGATATTATCCAATTGCTCTTGTTTGTATTACAAGCGATATTTTCAATGCATTTTATGCAGATTATAAAGAGGGAAAATCTTTTTTACATTCTCATACTTATTCTGGAAATCCTTTAGGGTGCAGAATAGCAGTAGAAATTTTAAAAATTTTTAAAGAAGAAAATATTATGGATATGGTGGGAAAAAAAGGAAAATTTTTACAAGAGAAGATGAAGGAATATTTTCATGAAAAAAATTATATAAAGAGCTATCGACATTTAGGAATGATAGGAGCAATTGAATTGAAAGAAATTGAAGGAGTGGAACGAGTTGGCCGTCACATAGCAGCTCTTGCTCTGGAAAAGGGAGTGTTAATACGACCAATTGGAAATATTGTCTATTTTATGCCTCCTTATATTATTACAGAAGAAGAAATAGAAACAATGTTGCAGGTTTGTCAGGAATCAATTGAAGATTTTTTAAAGACAGTATAGAGAGGGGAGGATAATTAGAATGAAAGTAGAAAAAGTATGGGCTGCATATTTTAGTGGAACTGGAACAACAGAAAAAATAGTATGTGGACTTGCAAAATCCTTAGCAGAAAAATTAGAGGCAGAATTTTGCTGTTTTGATTTTACTCTTCCTAAAGCAAGACTAGAGAAGAGTCCATTTCAGAAAGAAGATCTAGTAGTTTTTGGAACGCCTACAATTGCAGGAAGAGTACCAAATGTTTTATTAAAATATTTGGCAACTGTAGAAGGAAGAGGAGCTTTAGCAGTTCCCATTTCTCTTTATGGAAATAGAGACTATGATGATTGTTTGATAGAGCTCCGAGATATTTTATTTAAAAATGGATTTTATCCCATTGCAGCAGGAGCTTTTATTGGAGAGCATTCTTTTTCCAGAATTTTGGGAGCAGGTAGACCAGATGTAAAGGATATGGAGATTCTTCAAGAATTTGCAGAAAAAATTGTAAAGAAAGTAGAAACAGAAGATAAGTCTTTAATTGAAGTAAAAGGGACTCCTGAACCTTATCGTTGGTACTATCAGCCACGAGACCGAAAGGGAAATCCTGTAGATATCCGTAAGGTAAAACCTTTGACAAATGATAATTGTACAGATTGTAAAATTTGTGCAGAAGTTTGCCCTATGGGCTCTATTTCTTTTGAAAATGTAAGAGAAGTTCCAGGAATTTGTATCAAATGTTGTGCTTGTATTAAAAAATGTCCTGAAAATGCAAAATATTATGAAGATGCAGGATATTTATATCATCAACATGAATTAGAAGAAGAATATACAAGGCGAGCAGAGCCAGAATATTTTGTATAAAAATTTTAAAAATAATTTTAAAGATATTTTTAAAATCTATAATTTTAATAAGTGTTCGTGTTTATCTATATACACGAACACTTATATAACACTATTATAACCTTTAAAATTTAAATTTTCAAGTTTATTTTTTTTAAAAATTATTTTCAAAAAATATAAAAGCACTTAAAATATCCTATATTTCAAGATTTTTGTTCATGTATATAGATAAAAGAGAACTTTATATTTTATAGGAGACAAAAGAGAATAAAGTTATACAAGTCAAAAAATTGCAAAATCTCCTGATTTAACTGTAGTAAATAGCATTAAAGAAGGACAATATTAAGGATAGCAGCAGTATTTTTAATTATATATGGTAATATGGTTTTAAAAATCTTGTAAAGCTACATTATATTATTTAGGAGGTACAAATGGAGAGTATTGTTAAAGTATTATTTTCTAATGGAGTTCTTATGATTTTTCTGGCATTAATGCTGGGATATCTATTTGGGAGAATATCTTTTGGAGGACTGAAGTTTGGAACATCAGGAGTTTTAATAGTAGCCCTTATATTTGGGCACTTTGGAATGAATGTTCCTGGTATAGTTGGTTCAATTGGACTAGTTTTGTTTTTAGGATGTGTTGGGTTATCAGCAGGACCATCTTTTGTTAGTAATCTTAAGGCTAATTTCTGGGGATTCTTAGGTACATCTTTTGCAATTTTGCTATCAGCTGGGTTAACTGTAGCAATGGCAGTTAAGTTTTTTGCTATTCCTGTTGACTTAGCATTAGGAATTGCAGCTGGAGCTTTGACTTGTACTGCTTCTCTTGCAGCTACTGTTGAAATTACATCATCAACTGTTGCAAGTGTAGGTTATGGGTTAGCATATGTTTTTGGAATAATAAGTATAGTAATGTTTGTACAGATTATTCCTAAATTTTTAAAGGTCAATATTAAAGAAGAGAATGATAAAATGATAGATCCGCCTTTATCTGAAAGATTATCTAGTTTAAAAGACCTAAAACTTATAATAGTTGATGGACCAGGAGTATTTGTTATAGCATTTGCAATAGTGATAGGGGTTATAATTGGTTCTATAAAGATACCTTTAGGTTCTGGAACATTTTTCTCTCTTGGAAATGCAGGAGGAACAATTATTGCAGGTATTATAGTGTCTGCCATTGGAAGAATCGGAAAAATCAGTTTACAGCCTGTAAAAACAACACTTATGCCTGTAAGAGATTTAGGAATTTCTCTTTTTCTATTACAAAATGGAGCAAAGGCAGGGGCAGGATTTGTGGAAACTATATCTAAATATGGTATAAAATTATTTGTAGTTGGAGTAATTATGAGCTTAGTTGCAATTATTGCAGCTTATATAGTTGCTAAAATGGTATTTAAAATGCCATTATTTGCTGCTCTTGGAGCAACAACTGGAGCAATGACTTCAGCACCAGCATTGAATGCTCTTATTTCAGTTTCTAATGATGACAGAGTAGCAGCTTTTTATGCAGCTTGTCAACCGGTTGCAACAGTAGGGCTTGTTATATTACCACAAATTATGGTTTCTATTTTAGGATAAGTAGGAAAAAAAGCTATTGTTAAAAAGTATAGTGAATTTAGAAACTGGACTTTAAAAATTTACTAAAAGGATTAATTTCTGATTAACACAGAAATTAATCCTTTTTATATTATTTACCATATTTGTTTATTAACTTGGGTAAATCTTTCCATATAAGTACTGTTGACATAGCAGAAGTATTATCAAAATAATTGATGAAGTCATTCAGATAAACAGCACCTAAATATTGATAAATCTTTTCAGCTTTATCATTTCCTCTGAGAAAAGATACAGTCATACTACCATAATTGTTTTCCAAAGCAAATTCAGCAGTTTTTATAATAAGGGATTTTCCAACCCCTTTACTTTGAAATTCAGGTGATACATGGAGTGAATCTAAATAAAGGCATTTCTTTATATGTCTATAAGGTTTACTAGCAGCAAAAGAGGTAATAGTTCCTGCATCATCTAAATGAACAAAAATAACATTGCTATCATTTTCTAAATATTCAGTCCATTTTTTCTCTCCCTGTGCATATGTTAGAGAGTTGAGATAATCATCTGGAAGAATATTTTTATATGTTTTCCTGCGACTGTCTATATAAATTTTGGAAATAATTTCTATATCATTTTTTTTAGCTTTTCTAATCATTTCAACTCCTTTTTTAGACATACCAGCAAAAATTATTATTGATTATATACATATTAAATTGATACAAAATTCAAAGTAAAAAATATATTTAAAATATAATTAATCTAAATAGTTTGCTTTAGTATATATTTTTTCATGAGATAATTTGTAAGGTAAACTCCTTTTTTCTCTATCAGTTGCTCCTTTACCAGTAAAAATCCTATCCTTTCAAAGAAAGGTTTAGCAGTGACTGAAGCTTCTGTTATTATTGTGCATATACATATATTTTCAGCATATTTTTCAAGTTCTTTAACTATAGAAGATGCAATTCCTCTATGCTGATAATCTTTATGAATAAATAATCTGTTGAGATAACCATCTTTTTCTATATCACCAAAACCAAGGATATCTCCATTTTTTTCAGCTACAATAGTAAAATTTTCAGAAAGAGATTTCTGCCAGATATCATATTTTTCTTCAATATAATTATCAGGAGCCCATACAGAAAGTTGTCTATCATTATAGTCTTTTCTGTTAATAGTTCTTACAGTATCATAGAAAAGTTTTAGCAAATTAAGACAATCATCAGACTTATATTTTCTTAATATCATAGGCTCACCTCTTTAGAATATTATATAACTAAAATTGAAAGAAGACAATAGAGAGAAAACTAGTAAAATTGAATTATATTTTAAAAAAAGTAGAATTTTTGAATTTATATTATTATTTATCTTTAATTATTTTAAAAAAATGTATATTTTTTAAATTTTAATTCTATATATCTTGATATATTTTGAAAAAAATGTTACTATTTAAGAATAGAGGTGATAAAATTATGGAATATAATTTAAAATATGAGAGTTTAATAAATTTGTTTTATAAAAAAGCAGATATAGAAAAAGAATTAGAAAAAAGACTTTCTAATTACTCAACATTTAAAACAGGATTAAATATAAATCCATTTAATCATGAAAAAAAACAATTGGATAAAACATATGAGCTATTTTATATTTTTTTACTGGAAGCCTCTTTATTTCAAGAAAAAATATTTAGTAATAGTAAAAAAATTACTGAAATATCAAATCAATTACCAGAAGCAGCTAAAGAAAGCTGTTTAATGGAAATAATGGTAAATGAAATAGTAAAAACTAACGATATTGAAGGGGTAGTAAGTACAAAAAAAGAAATATATGATGGAATAAATTATAAAAAAGGAAATAGATTTTCTGGGATAATAAAAAAATATTCAGAGATAAAAAAACAAAAATTTACAACGATAACATCTGTTGAAGAAATTAGAAAACTGTATGATTCTCTATTTTCAGAAGAAATATTAAGCAATCCTGAAACTAAATTAGATGGGAAATTATTTAGAAAAGAGCCTGTTTATATAAGAAATGGAATTAAAAAAATTCATGTTGGAGATTTATCTGAACAAACCATATTAGAAAATTTGAACAAATTAATAGCTTTTATGAATAATAAGGAAATTCCGTTTTTATTAAAAGCTGCAATAACACATTATTTTTTTGAATATATACATCCTTTTTATGATGGAAATGGTAGGTTTGGAAGATTTCTGTTTTCTATGTATTTAGCTAGAAAATTAGATACTTTTACAGGAATGTCACTTTCTTATGCAATAGACTTAAATAAAAAGAAATATCTTGAAAGTTTTTTAGAAGTTTCAAATCCAAGAAATTATGGAGAAGTAACTTTTTTTGCTAAAAATATTTTAGAAATAATAATAGAAGGGCAAAAAAATATAATAAATCTTTTAGAAGAACGAAAAGATAAATTAGATTATGCAAGAGATATTATTACTGGTTTTAAACTTGATGAAGAAAAAAGTAAAATTCTTTTTTATCTAATACAAGTATATATTTTTTCAAATTATGGAATTTTAAAAGATATAGAAATAGGTGAATATATGAAATTAAGCAGACATTCTCTGAATAAACATATTAAATATTTAATTGAGAATGAGTATATTGTACAAATTTCAAAAAGACCTTCTATTCATACAATAAGTGACAGAATAAAAGAAATGATAGATTGATCTAATACTTTATAAATTGAAAATACTATAAATAAAAAAAGGAAGCTAATTTAAGCTTCCTTTTTTATTTTTCTCCTTTTATACCATCTTCACTTATCTTTTGTCTGAACACTTCTATATATGAAAAATCATTTTTGCTGTATGTTATCTTCAGTGAAATATCTTTTCCATCGCACACAGTTGATTCTCCATCTTTTAAAGAATAGATTTTAATAAGAAACTTTAAATTAGATGGATATTGACTTTCTTTTTGTGCAATCTTCATTACCTCCATATGAAGTTCGAAAAGTGTTTTGAACTTCTTTTTAACAGTGAGATAAGCTTTCTCAACAGGAGTATTTTTTAATAAAAGCTGTTCCAGATAGACATCAAAATTCCCTGTGAAATTTTTTAAAGCATAATCTGTATTCTTTCTAACATATTCTTCTCCATGTTCAGCTAGGGCTTTTAACACAATAGAATATATTTCAGTGAAATTAGTAACTTCTTTTCTTATTTTTATCATAATATCATTTATTATAGCAGTATTACTGGTTTCAACTATCTGTTTTTCAAGAGTTATTCCCAATATTTTTGCACTTTTATAATCACCACTTTTGTTCTTAGTGTATAAAAGTGGAAGATATCCATTTTCCTCAAGGTCTTTCAATACTGGCATAAGAAGATTTTTTTCAATATCATAATATCTTTTATATGAATCTTTGATTTCAAGAAGATGCCTTAAAGTTTCCATAGGGATATATATACTGCTTTCAGGAGATTTTTTTACATACTGATACAGACGATATGAAAATTTTTCTTTAAATGTGAGAACTTTATTAATTCCAAGCTTCTCATAATTAGTTCCTTTTTTAAAAGAACTGGCTATTTCGTCAGGAAATATCAAAGTAATCTCATCATCAGATATATAAAAAGACTGAAGGATACTCAAGTAAGATAAATACTTAGAGCTGTCTGAAAAAAGAATGATGTATTTATTCATAAAGGAATTAAGAAATTTTATTCCCTCCTCCTGAGTTTCAAAATCCAGATATTTTAAAAATTCTCTAAGGGAAAGAGTTACATTTTTATCTTTTATAGCTAAAGTTTTGATAAGATTTCTCTCTTTTTTATTGAGATGTTTTGAAAATTCTACTTGAATATCTCTTTGAAGTATATCAAAATTCATAAAAATCTCCTTGTTGAAAAATTTTTTTATATTTTTGAATATTTTTTTTCTGAAAGTTAAACGAAATAAGATAAAAACATTTTCGTTATATCTATCAAATCATACCATATACTATATTTTATTTCAAGAATAATAATTAAATTAGAACTTTAAAAACGATATACGGTCATAAAAATGTGAATTTTGACATTTTATTTCACTAGTGCTAATATAAGTGTGACCTTAAAAAATCAAAAATATCAAGGAGGTAGTGAACATGGATTTAGATTTAGAAGAAGTGGCAATGACAATAGTAGGTAACGCTGGTGAAGCAAGAAGTTTAGCTTATGAAGCATTAAGAGAAGCAAAAACTGGAAATTTTGATAAGGCAGAGGAACTTTTAAAAGAATCAAGAGAAAAATCTCTTGTAGCTCATGGAATGCAGACAGAACTTATATGTAATGAAGCAGATGGAAATGGAATAGCTATGAATCTTCTTATGGTTCATGCTCAAGACCACCTTATGAACTCAATTCTGGCTAGAGAATTAGTTGAAGAACTGATAGATGTATATAGAAGAATAGGAGTGGAAAAATAATGAAAAAATGGGCTATGATAGCTACTTGGAGAATGGCTGTTGAAGGAGTTGCTCTGGGAGCTGATATATTAAAGAATGGCGGAAAATGTCAGGATGCTGTGGAGAGAGCAATAATGGAAGTTGAGGATTATCCTTTTTATAAGTCAGTAGGATATGGAGGACTTCCAAATGAAGTATGTGAAGTTGAGCTGGATGCTGCTTTTATGGATGGAAAAACACTTTCTATTGGAGCAGTTGCTGGAATAAAAGATTATAAAAATCCTGTGTGTATAGCAAGAAAACTTAGTGCAGACAGATTCAATATATTTCTTGTAGGAGAGGGAGCTGAAGCTTATGCTCACAAGAATGGATTTATAAGGCAGAATATGCTTACTGAAAGGGCAAAAAAGACTTGGGAATTGAGAATGAAAGAGATAACTGAAAAAAATCTTTCACCTTATGATGGGCATGATACAGTGTGTATGATAGGGATAGATTCAGAAAAAGATATGGCAGCAGCGACTTCTACAAGCGGCCTTTTTATGAAAAAAAGAGGAAGAGTAGGAGATTCCCCTGTATCTGGTTCGGGATTCTATGTGGATAATGAAGCAGGAGGAGCAGCAGCTACTGGACTTGGAGAAGATATAATGAAAGGCTGCCTTTCTTATGAAACAGTTCAAAGAATGAAAAGAGGAATGTCTCCTTCAGAGGCAGCTCAATCAGCAGTTATTGATTTTTCTGAACAGCTGAAAAAAAGAAGAGGTCACGCAGGAGCTATATCAGTTATAGCAATGAATAATAAAGGGGAATGGGGAATTGGTACCAATGTAGAATTTTCATTTGCTGCAGCTGACCCAGATAATGAACCTAAGGTATATCTTGCAACTCTTGTAGGAAGGAATGAAGTAAAAATAGAGATAGCCTCAAAAGAATATATGGAAGCTTATAGAAAAAACATACAAAAACCATTGGAAGAAATATAAAAAGGAGACGATGATGAGCAAAGTTATAACTATATTAGAGGACAAACTTGTTCCTGTAGCTGCATGGATAGCACAGAACAAATATATCAATGGAATAAGAAGAGCATTTATAATGATGATGCCTTTACTGATGATTGGATCTATATTTTTGATGATTTCAGCTTTTCCTTTACCAGCATATCAAAGAGGTATGACTAATTTATTTGGTGAAGGATGGAAAAATGTTCTTGATATTCCTGTAAGTGCAACATTTTCACTTATAGCTTTATATGTAGCTTTTTTAGTAGCACAGCAGCTGGCTAAACAGTTTGATCTTGACAGCATTGCAGTAGGACTTTTATCTTTAGCTTCTTTCTTGATTCTTACTCCATTGGGACATTCTACTGAACATGGAGCAGTTATCACATTTGACTGGCTTGGAAGCAAAGGAATGTTTGTAGCAATGGTTATTGGAGTAATAACAGTAAAGATATTTCAATTTTTCGTTAATAGAAATATTCTTGTAAAAATGCCAGATGGTGTGCCACCAGAAGTTATAAAATCATTTGAAGCTTTAATTCCTGGAACAGTTATTTTAGGAGCAGCTCTTATTTTAAGACTTCTTATGATGCAGACAGAGTATGGAACAATACATGATTTTGTATATAGAATGTTGGCTCTTCCATTAAAATCTCTTGGAACTTCATATATAGGTTCTATATTTACAGTTTTTGCTATATCAATACTTTGGTCTGTTGGAATAAACAGTGGTTCTATGGTTAATGGATTTGTAAGACCTTTCTGGTTGGAAAATCAAGTGGAAAATATAGCTGCACTGCAAGCTGGACAGCCGCTTCCTCATGTAATAACTGAACAGTTCTTTGACATGGTATGGATGGGAGGAGCAGGAGTTACACTCTCTCTTCTGCTGGCAATACTTATCTTTGCAAAGAGTAAACATATAAGAAGTGTTGGAGCTATTGGAGCCATTCCAGGAATATTTAATATTAATGAACCAATTCTTTTTGGGCTTCCAATAATTCTTAATCCTATTATGCTTATACCATTTAATCTGGTAGCTATGGTAATGGTAACTACACAATATATAACAATGAATCTTGGGATTGTATCAAAACCTCTAGGGATTGCTTTTCCATGGCCGACACCAGCAATAATCAGCGGATTTATAACAGTAGGTGATATTTCAGGAGCCCTTATTCAAATAGTAAATCTTATTATTGGAGCAATGATTTACCTTCCATTCCTTAGAATAATAGACAAGGCAAGTAAAAAAGAGGAAGATGAAATGGAAAGATTAGAAAAATTAGAAAAAGAAGGAAAGTAATTAGAGTTTAAGATAAAGAATCAGGAGGGAAACAATGAAAAAAATATTATTATTATGTGATGCAGGAATGTCAACAAGCCTTATGGTTAAAAAAATGAAGGAAGCTGCTGTAAAAAAAGGGATAGAAGCTGAAATCAATGCTTTAAGTATAGCAAAGTTCCAAGAAAATCTTGGTAACTATGATGTATTTCTATTAGGACCACAAGTAAAATATAAAAAAGATGAATTAGCAGCAGTAGCAGCAACAGTTGGAAAAAAAGTAGAAATCATCAATACTATGGACTATGGTATGATGAAAGGAGATAAAGTTTTAGAACTTGCTCTTTCTTTGATAGACTAATTTCATTACAGGAGAGAACTATGGATATAAAAGAATATATCGATATACATTTCAATGATGCTTTAAAAAGCATCATTGAAATTATAAGAATAAAAACTGTAAAAGCAGAGAAAGCAGGAGATGCTCCCTATGGAACAGAACTTAAAAAAGGCTTAAACAAGGTATTGGAAATAGCTCAAAGTCTTGGATTTAAAGTGAAAAATCTAGACAACTATATTGGATATGCTGAATATGGAGAGGGCGAAGAATATGTAGCTGTTTTAGGGCATATAGATGTAGTTCCTGAGGGAGATGAAGCCAGCTGGAGTGTACCCCCATATGAAGGGTGTATAGTGAATAATCAGCTTACAGCAAGGGGAGCTATCGATAACAAAGCTCCTATCATATCAGCTCTGTATTCTCTGAAAGCAGTAGTGGATACACATCCGAAATTCAATAAAAGAGTGAGGGTAATATTTGGAACTAATGAAGAGAGCGGAGATGAAGATATCAAATATTATCTGGCAAGGGAAAAAGAACCAAAGTATGCTTTTACTCCAGATGGAAGATTCCCAGTAATATTTTCTGAAAAGGGGATATACACATTTTCATTTAGAAAAAAGATAGACTGGAAAAATTCAAAATTGATAGAGATAAAAGCAGGAACAAGATCAAATATAGTACCTGAAAAATGTATAGCTAAAGTAAGAAATATACCTAAAGAGAATATAGAGAAAGCTCTTAATGAAATAAGAATGTCGTCTAAAGCGGAATATACAGTAAATTATGAAGGGGATATAACAGAGATAATCTGTACAGGAATATCAGCTCATGCAAGTTCACCTCATAAGGGGGTGAATGCTCTTTTAGGAATGTATAAATTCCTTGATCTGATCATTAGGGAAGAGGATGCAGCAAAAGGATTTATATCATTTATTTCAGATTATATTGGTGAAAGTTCAGATGGAGAGAAACTAGGTATAAAAACTGTCAATGAAGAAGTAGGAAATCTCACAATAAGTGCAGGAATAACAAATATTAAAGATGATGAGATATTTGTAAAATTTAACATAAGATATCCTGCTTCTATAGATGAAAAAACTCTTGATTCAAGATTGAAAACAGCAGGAGAAAAAGAAGATATTATATTTTTTAAAGAAAATCATAATGCACCTCTTTATTTTGAAAAAACTCATCCTTTGGTAAAAGAATTACAAGAAGTATATATAGATGTAACAGGGAGAGATGAGGAACCTGCTGCATTAGGTGGAGGAACTTATGCTAAACTGATGCCCAATACAGTGGCTTTTGGTCCTAATTTTAAAGAATATAATGGTAAACCTCACAGCTTTGACGAATGTATGGATCTTGATATGCTGAAACAGGGAATGGAAATATATGCAAGGGCTATATTAAGGCTTGGAGCATTAGTTAAATAAAAAGAGTGATATTAGTGACTGAAAGAGTTAGATTTCTTTCAGTCATTTTTTTTTATAATTGCAGCTTATTATAAATAAAATCTCTTATTAATAGGATTGTATTTCCTATTTAGAATAAATAATTATTTTTTTTAATATAAACTGAATTATTTCTATGACTACATATAAAAATTTTAATATATAAAATTTGAAATGAAAGAATAAAAATGTTATTATGCAGATAAAGAATACAAAAAAGGAAAGGAATGATATTTATATGGTAACAATCAATGATGTCGCAAGAGCAGCAGGAGTATCTAGAGGAACAGTATCCAATGTTATAAATAATGTGAAAGTAAGGGAAAAATCATATATAGCAGTAAAGAAAGCAATAGAGGAACTTGGATATGTACCTAATCAATATGCAAGAGCTTTAAAAACCAATAGAACATATACTGTTGCTTTAATTATACCTACTATATGGAATCCATTCTTTTCAGAACTCACTTTTTATGTGGAAAAGGAACTTAGAAAAAGAGGATATAGAATGTTCCTGTGTAATTCAGATGATGATTATAGAATTGAAGTTAAATATCTTTCAATGGCAAAAGGAAATAAAGTAGATGGAATAATATGTGTAACATACAGTGAAATTGAGGAGTATATGTCATCTCATATACCAATGGTATCTTTAGAAAGAGAATTTAATGATGATATTCCATATATTACCTGTGATAATACTGGAGGAGGAAGGTTAGCAGCAGAAAAACTGATAGAGTTTGGATGCAGGAATCTTATATGCATAGGAAGAAGTTCTTCTAAAAATAAAGCAGTAAAAGACAGGGTAGAAGGATTTAAGGAATACTGTATAAAAAATAGTATTTCTCATAACATATATTTTGAAGAGAATATTAAAGAGGATTTTGATACGTGGATAAAAGAATATATAAAAGATAGATTTGGGTCTGGAAAAAAAGCAGATGGAATATTTACTGTAACAGACAGATATGCTGAAAGAGTAATAGATATCCTTGAGAAATATGGAGTTAAAGTACCTGATGATGTTCAAGTAATAGGATATGATGGAGCAAAAAGCTATAAAAATGAAATAATAAAAATAACTACCATTAGACAGCCTATAGAAAAAATGGCTGAAGAAGCAGTGAGAGTTTTAGATAATCTTATATTAAAAAATTCTGTGGAAAAAATAGATATTCTTCCAGTTTCATTTATACAAGGAAAAACTGCAAGGAAAATATAGAACAGATATGGAATCTGATCTCAGTGATAAATCAATGAAATTATTTGGTTCAAAGATAAAATAAATATAAAAAATATAAATCAGGTCTTGCTTTTTTTGAAAACCTGATTTATAATAAATTAAAACTTGAAACGTTCAAAGTTGACTAAAAATACAAATTTAGTTCTTGTATAACTGAAATAGAACGTTAAGTTAAAATAGGAGGGTGGGAGATGGATTATAAAAAAATTTCACAGGAAATATTAAGAAACATAGGGGGAAGAGAAAATATAGAAAATGCTGCACATTGTGTAACTAGACTTCGTTTGGTATTAAAAGATACTAGTAAATTTAATAAAGAGGAACTGCTGAAAGTAGAGGGAACAAAAGGAGTTTTCTTAAATAGTGGGCAGTTACAGATAATATTTGGAAGTGGGGTAGTAAATGAAGTTTTTGATGCTTTTACAAAGGAAGCAGGAATTAAAGAAGCTTCTTTAAATGATATAAAATCAGCAGGAATGAAAAAAGAAAATTTAATGAAACAAGGATTTAAGGTGTTTTCAGATATATTTATTCCAATAGTGCCAGCATTTGTGGGAGCTGCTATGATATTAGGAGTAAAGTCTGTATTGACTACAGCAGGACTCTTTGGAATGGATGGAGCACTTGCAGATAAATATGAAGTTATAGCGGGATTTGCAACATTTCTAACAGTAGTGGCTTCAACTTTTGCTTTTTTGCCTTTACTTGTAACATATTCAGCAGTGAAAAGATTTGGAGGAAATCCTATATTTGGTATAGTTTTAGGATGTACTATGCTCTATCCTACACTTATGGATGCCAATGTATTTGCTCTTGGAAAGGAAGTACCACAGTATTGGAACTTATTAGGTTTTTCCATCCCAGCAGTAGGATTTCAGGGAGGAGTATTTCCAGCTATATTGTCATCTTGGTTTTTAGCAAGAGCTGAAAAATTTTATTTAAAAATTGTACCACAAATGGTTTCATTTATATTTGTTCCAGCTCTTACTCTTGTATCTTCAGGATTGGCTTTGTTTCTTGTATTTGGACCAATAGGGAATGCTTTAGGAACAGGACTTGGAACGATCATAGATTTTTTGTATAGTTCTTGCGGACCTTTTGGAGCATTTATATTTGCAGGGGCTCTTCAACCTCTTGTGGTTACTGGTACACAACACGCTATTCAAGGAATAGAAGCGAGTCTTGTAGCACAAACAGGATTTAATTATATTCAGCCCCTATGGTCAGTCTCTATTATTGCTCAAGGTGGAGGGGCTATTGGAATGTATATTCTGGCTAAGAAAAAATCAAAAGATAGAGAGATAGCTATGTCATCATTTATACCTACACTATTTGGAATATCAGAACCAGCTATATTTGCTGTAAATCTTAAAGATTCTTCAATTCCGTTTTTATGCTCTATACTTGGAGCGGGGTTAGCAGGAGCATATATGAAGATATTTGATGTGAAGGCTATTGGTTTTGCTCTTACAGGACTTCCAGGAATTACTATAAGTAATCCTCCTACATTGATACACTATATAATAGGAAATTTTTTGGCTTTTTCTCTTCCTATCATATTTATTGTTTCATATAATAAGATGAAAAAAATAAAATAATAAAGGAGTAGAAATGAAATTTTTAAAAGTTGAAAAATATACATATTTAGAAGAGAAACATAAAGAATATTTAGAAAAATTAAAAAAATATGTACAGAGAAGTAAATATATTCCTAAATTCCATATTTATCCTCCATGTGGTCTTCTGAATGATCCAAATGGTTTGGGATATTTTAGGGGAGAATATCAACTATTCTATCAATGGTTTCCATTTGGAACAAGTCATGGAATGAAACACTGGGCAAGAGTGACCTCTAAAGATATGAAAGATTGGAAGTGGCAGGGAGCCGCTTTAATACCTAATCAAGAATATGAGAAAAATGGATGTTATTCCGGAAATGCTATTGAAAAAGATGGAAAGTTTTATCTTTTCTATACTGCTAATTATAAAACAGAAAATGGGAGAATACCTAAGCAAGCAGTAGCAGTAATGGATAATGAGGGAAAAATAGAGAAGTATTCAAATAATCCAATAATAGATGGAGCTCCAGAGGGATTTACTGGTGATATAAGAGATCCCTTTGTATTTGAGAAGAATGGGGCATATTACATGCTTTTAGGAGGAAAGACTGTAACAGAAAATGGAGAACTGCTTATTTATAAAAGTGATAATCTTTTAAATTGGAACTATGAAGGAATATTGGATATAGGAATAGAAGGTCTTGGATATATGTTTGAATGCCCTGGATATATAGAAATTGATGGTAAAGGGGTATTGATATTTTCTCCTATGGGATTGAAAGCACAGGGAGATCGTTATCACAACCAATTTACTTCTTTATATATGATAGGAGAGCTTGACTTAGAAGAAAAAAAATTCAAAGCAGGATATTATGATGAAATAGACTGCGGATTTGATTTTTATGCACCACAAGTATTTTATGGAAAAGATGAAAAACCTTTAATGATAGGTTGGTTTGGATGTGGAGATCAGCAGCTTCCTACTGATAAGGATATGTGGAGACATGGACTTACTATGCCTAGAGAACTCCATGTGAAGAATGGAAAGTTATATACCTTGCCAGTTAAAGAAATAACTTCTCTCTATATGAAAAAGGATTTATCAGAAGTGACTGGAAGAAATATACTTGGAGAAACTTTTGTTACTGAGGGAATATTTAGGGCAACAGAGGGAAATAAAATTTTAAAGTTTGGAACTGATGAGGATAACTTGAAATTAAAGATAGATTTTTCTGAAAGAAAAATAACTCTTGATAGAAAAAATTTAAAACAAGCAGTAGACCCAGCATATGGATATGAAAGAAGTTGCTCTTTTGAAAGTTGTGAAGAACTTCATTTGAAAATATATATAGATAACAGTTTTATAGAGATTTCTGTAAATAATGGGGAGAAAATGATTTCAGCAAGATTTTTTCCTGTTTAAAAAGGAGAGAAGAATATGTATGATATTACAGCTTTAGGAGAATTATTAATAGATTTTACTTCATGTGGTGTATCAGAAGCAGGGATGAAAACATTTGAACAAAATCCTGGAGGAGCTCCAGCTAATGTACTGGCAGCAGCTCAAAATTTTGGAATGAAAACCGCTTTTATAGGAAAAATAGGGGCAGATATACATGGAGATTTTTTAAGAAAAGTATTAGAAAATAAAGGAATAGAAACAAAAGGGCTCATAAGTGATTCCAAATTTTTTACAACTTTAGCCTTTGTTTCATTAGAAAATGGAGAAAGAAAGTTTTCTTTTGCCAGAAAACCCGGAGCTGATACAAAACTTGAAATATCTGAACTTAATTTAGAACTTATAAGAAACAGCAGAATATTTCATTTTGGTTCTCTTTCTTTAATAGATGAACCTGTGAGGAGTGCAACTATATCAGCTGTAAAAGAGGCAAAGAAAGCAGGGGCAGTTATTTCATATGATCCCAACTATAGAGCTCTTTTGTGGGAGACTAAAGAAGAAGCTATGAAAGAAATGCGTTCAGTTATTAAATATGTAGATATAATAAAAATATCTGATGAAGAAACCTATCTTCTTACAGATTGCTGTGATCCAAGTGAGGCAGCAGCACATTTGATAAATCAGGGAATATCTTGTGTAGTTGTCACTTTGGGAGCTGATGGAGCTCTTTTAAAAACTAAGGATTTTGAAGTGAGAGAAAAAGGCAGATTTCGTCAGGCAGTAGATACAACAGGGGCAGGAGATTCTTTTTGGGGAGGAATACTTTTCAAATTTATTAAATGTCAGAAAAAGATTGATGATATTTCAAAAGAGGAAGCAAGAAATTTTTTAAAATTTGCCAATGAAACAGCAGGAATGTGTGTGGAAAAAAGAGGGGCTATACCAGCTATGCCACTATTGGAAGAGGTATTGAAGAATCTCTAGGGATAAGAGAGAATAGTTCAATTATTAAAAAAATTAACTTGAATTTTCATGGCAGTGATACAGTGCATTTTAAAAGTTGTTTTTTATATTATTCTATATTTTCAGCTTCTTTCATAAATTATTCTTCCATATTAATCAGAGTATATAAAAAAGATATTTTTATTAAATTAATTGAAAATAGTCTATTTTATAAAAAATAATTTAAAACAGGATTAGAGAAAAAATATAAGATTTGAAATGAAAGAATAAAAATGTTATTATGCAGATAAAGAATTGAGAAGTTTCACAGGAGAAAAAATGAGTGAGATATGGAATCCGTGGCATGGCTGTTATAAAAAAAGTGAAGGCTGCATAAATTGCTATATGTACTATTTAGATGCTCAGAGAGGACAGAGAAGTAATATAGTATATAAGGTAAAAAATAATTTTAATCTTCCTCTGAAAAAAGATAGAAAGGGAAACTATAAAATAAAAAAAGGGACTCTTCTTTATACTTGTATGACTTCAGATTTTTTTCTGGAAGAAGCAGATGAATGGAGAAAAGAAATATGGGATATGATGCGTATCAGAACTGATATTGTTTTCTGGATATTAACAAAAAGACCAGAGAGAATAAAAGAGGTACTTCCTCCTGACTGGAATAATGGCTGGGATAATGTCTGTATTAATATAACAGCAGAAAATCAAAAGAGAGCAGATGAAAGAATTCCAATTCTTTTAAAACTGCCATTTAAGTATAAAGGAGTAGTAGCAGCTCCTCTTTTAGAAGAAATAAATATAGAAAAGTATCTGAAAGATGGAATAATAAATGATATAAGTGCCAGTGGAGAAAATTATGCTGGAGCCAGACCTTGTAATTATGATTGGATAAAAAGCCTTTATGAACAGTGCAGGAAATATGATACAACTTTTAGTTTTTTTGAAACAGGAGAGTATTTTATAAAAGATGGAAAAAAATATCATATTCCTAAAAAACTACAAGGGGAACAGGCAAGAAAATCAGGATTAAATTATAAGGGAAAGAATTCTTCAATAATACTTAAAGAAACATCTGAAGATGAACAGATGAAATTATTTGATTAAAGAATATGTAAGCTTTTATAATATTTATCAAAGAACTTTAATTTTTAAAGTTCTTTTTTAAAATTCCTTTTTATTTCATATGATACAAATTTAATCCAGTTTTTTACAGGTTTAAGAATTATAATAAAATAAATATTTATGAGAGAATTTATTTTTTATGAAAAAAGAAAAAAGAATCTCTCTTTTTTTTTATATCTATTAAAATCTCACTAATTCAAAAATATTAAATGTTTTTATATAAAATGTTAATTTTTAAAATGATAAAAAAAATTCTTTTTTCAAATAAAATTTGTTACTTTTATTTTATGTTTTTATTTTTAAAATAATTCTTTAAATCTATATTTTATTGTTTTTTGTATTTTTGAATTAATATCAATTTTATTAAAAATAAAATTATCAAAGATATAAAAAAGTTATCTTTGTTTTCGAAAAATCTAATTTTTTTTTTAATTTCATAAAAAATTTAAGTTTTATTAAAAAACAAAAAATAAAAAGTTGATATTTTTTGATTTTTATATTATAATAAAAATAGCACACAAAAATTAATATTTTTTGTGTGCAGAAATAACTAAAAAATTTTAGTTATTTTTTTTAGTATAATAAAGAATATATGATTACTCATATATTCTTTATGGGAAGGAATTTTGTATTGTTTTTTTAATACTTGAATATTTAATGCAATAGGGAGAGTCAAATGAAAAAAAGTATATTAATAATGTTTGCTATAAAGGCAATCATTTCTTTAGGAGCAACAGTGGAAACTGACCAGACTTTGTATTATTCACCTGTTAATCGTGGTGATGATGTCAAGGTAACTACTACTGTTGCAGCAAAAACTGGTCCATTGCAAGGATTTGGAGCCTATCTTAACAATAGAGACTACTATCTGAACAATGCTGAATTTACAACTTCTGGGTCTCAAGCTGATGCTGTGAGAACCAATGGTGGAAGTAACTATTTTTATGCTAATAATTTGAAGATTAACACTACTGGAAGCAGTGCTGATGCCATAAATATGGGTTCTAATAATTATGATACTAAATATACAGATTTAGTTTATGTAAAAAGTAGTGCTGATTTGACTTCAAAATCAGGGGTTACTGTAAGAGCTAATAATTATTTTAATGAAAATTCAAAGAGTATTGTTATTCTGCCAGATAACTCTATTCTTAAAAATACGTATGCCTATACAGCAGTAAATAGTACTGAAGCTCAAGGTTATACTGTTTATGCTGGTAATAGAGATAAAGATATAACAAACTTATCAACAACTGAGTGGTTAATCAATGGAAAAAATAATAATACAAAAGGAAAGGCTTTTGTCTTTGTTGGAGATAATGCAGAAATAGAATCTAATGCTAAAAAAGGTCATGCTGTTTATGCCAATAAAGGAGGGGTAGTACAGCTTGGAGATAATGCAGAAATTACTGCTAATGGAGTAGATGCATATGCTATATTTGCCTCTACAGAACAACAGGGAACTCATACTGATAATATAAGACCTGGAAAAGTTTATTTAGAGGGAGGAGCTATTCTAAGAGCAGAAAACAGTAGTCATGTTATTCAAGCTAAAGGAGAAAACTCAGTTATAATGAGTGGCTATCTTGCTGATCCTTCTATAGATCCTGATACTTATTCTAGAGGAAGTGATATAAATATTGATGAAAATACTGTTACTTCATCTTCTGGAAAATTTGATATATCAGGAAATATTTCTGCTATTGAAGGTGGATATGTTTCATTAAATATGGATGATAATTCCAAATTTATTGGATCAACTGAACTAGATTCTGGATATGATTCTAAAATAAATTTAAAAATATCAGGAAATGGAAGTGTTTGGGAAATGGATAAAGATTCTTCCCTAACTTCACTTACTCTTGAAGATGGAGCTGTATTAACTCCATTTAGAAGTTCATCTACAGAAACAACTTCATATACTTTAATCGGAGATGTTAACAACAATGGAGGAGTAATAAATCTTTCATCAGTTTCCAATAATGAGTTTGATGTTTTCACTATTAATGGAAATTATCATGGTGCTAATGGTTATATTGTTTTTGATACAGAGTTAAATGATGATACATCAGGAACAGATAATTTGATTATCACAGGAGATACATCAGGAACAACAAAAGTAAAAGTTAATAATATAGGAGGAACTGGAGCTGAGGCTCTGGAAGGAATAGAATTAATATCTATAATGGGAAATTCTAATGGAGAATTTGAAAAAGATGGGCGTATAGTGGCTGGGTCTTATGAATACTTTTTGAATCGTGGAAATGGAACTACTACTGATACAAAAAATTGGTATTTAACAAGTACTCTTCCAGCTCCACCAGTAACTCCACCAGTAACTCCACCAGTAACGCCTCCTGTTACACCACCAGTAACGCCTCCTGTTACACCACCAATGGTTATACCAGATCCAGAATCAGAAATACCATCAGTGGTAGAAGAAAAGAGACCAGTATATAGACCAGAATCAGGAAGTTATCTGGCAAATAATGCTGCTGTAAATACTTTATTTCTTCATAGCCTTCATGATCGTCTTGGAGAAACTCAATATACAGATGCTCTTTTAAATGAAGACAAAGTGTCAAGTATCTGGGTAAGAAATGTAGGTGGGTATAATACATTCAGAGATAGTTCTGATCAACTAAAAACTACAAGTAAACGTTATGTTTTACAAGTAGGAGGAGATATTGCACAATGGAGTACAAATGGTAAAAATCGTTATCATTTAGGAATAATGGGAGGATATGCATTTAATCACAGTAAAACAGATTCCAATGTAACTAAATATTCTTCAAAAGGAGATGTAACAGGATATAATATAGGACTGTATGGAACATGGTACGCAAATGAAGAAGATAAATCAGGAATGTATACTGATACTTGGGTTACATATAACTGGTTTGACAATGAAGTTCGTGGTGATGAACTTGCTAACGAAAAATATTCTTCAAAAGGAGTTACTGCCTCAATAGAGAGTGGATATAGCTTCAAAATAGAAAATGACCATTCAGACAGAAAAACATATTATGTACAGCCAAAAGCTCAAGTAATATATATGGGCGTGAAAACAAAAGATCACAAAGAAGAGAATGGAACATTAGTAGAAAATAAAGGTGATGGAAATATACAGACACGTTTAGGGGTAAAAGCCTATGCAAATAATTTTTCTTCAGTAGATAAGGAGAAAAACAGAGAATACCAGCCTTTTGTAGAAGTAAACTGGATACATAATACAAAAGATTATAATGTAGTGATGGATGGAGTAAATAATAAACAAAAAGGAACAAAGGACATAGGAGAAGCTAAAATAGGAATGGAAGTAAAAATGAATCCTAATTTAAGCCTGTGGGGAAATGTGGCTCACCAATGGGGCGGAAGTGGTTATAGAGATTCAAGAGTGACTGTTGGAATAAAATATTCATTTTAATAAGGAGATACCTCAATGAATGAGAGAAGAAAAAGAGGGAGACCAGCTGGAAGCGGTAAAAAACCACATTTCATTTTAGGATGCCGTGTTTCAAAGGGAGAATATGATTTTATAAAAGAAAGTTTAAATGTACTGAAGAAAAAATATAAAAAGAAAAACAAAATTCTCTTGGCACTTTTTGAAAATTTAGAATAATTTTTATGAAAAAATTCGTATTACAGGGGAAATAACTGTGAAAATAAAAAATGAAGTAGTAGAAATTGAAAATGAAAATTTAAAGGAATATAGAATCTTTGGAAATAGATTCACTCAAGAAGAATATAATATTATATCAAATGGGTTAAAAAAATTGAAAAAAGACAATTTAAATAATACGGATATATTACTGGCTTTATTAAAAAAAAAGGTACGAAATACTTTAAAAGATAATATATACAAATTAAAAAATAAAATTTATATTTTAGAAAATAATGAAATAGAAAGAGTTTTAAAATTATATTTTTTAATCAAGTACAGAGCTTCTATTTTACCGCATTCAATTAAAAAAAGGAGCGGAATTATCAGTTTTGAGTTTATCAATACCTCTAATGAGAAATATGTTGTAGTTATTTTTGATAAAAATAAAAAAAAGTTTAAGGAAAAACTTATTTCTTGCTCCAATAAAGGAAGAATAATCCTTTGGGATCCGGCAAATATCTGCCAGATAAAAGACATTGAAAAAATAGATGCAGAAGATGTTAACTTTTTTATAGATCAATTTAAACATATAATATTTTCTTAAAATATATAAAATAAAAAACACTGGAGATATTTCCAGTGTTTTTATTTGAATTAATTCATCTAAGTTTTTCTATAATTATATTATCTTTTATATTTATTCTAGGTTCTGAATGACCCAGTTTTTTTACAATTCTCATTCTGTAACGTGTTATAGCTTTTCCTATGGCTTGTTCTTTAGTGTCTGCGTTTACTATCATAAAAAACTTACTAAAGTAAATATCATTTATTATGTTTATTTTAAAATTGCTCATTATTTCACCTCTTGAGTTTTTTTAGTGATATTACAAATAGTATTTATAAAGGCTTTTCTTTATAATATTATATCATGTTAATAATAAAAAAATAAGTATTTACAAATATATCTTTAATTTTTTATGAAAATAATCTAAAAATCTATTTTTTAAATAAAATATAGGTAAAATTAAAAAAAGATTGGATTATAAAAATATTTGCATTATAATATATTTGTATAATCAAACAATAACAGGAGGATATTATGAAGGAAAAGATTGAGGAAATATTGAAAAATGGGGAAGGAGCATCATTGTCAAAAATATCTAAAGATTTGGAGATATCTTTTATAGAGGTATTGAGACAGGCACCAGCACCAACTGTAAGGAAATATGATATATCTAAGTTAGATGAACTTTTTGATATATTGAGAAGCTGGGAAAAAGTATTGTTACTGGTTGTTACACCTAGTTTCGTTTTAGAAATAAAAGATAAATTTCCAAAAGGATTTTATTCTCATGGATTTTTAAATTTTCATGATGGATCATCTTCTATAGGGGGACATTTATCAGCTTCTAAAATAAAAGAAATATTTGCTGTGGAAGATATGATGTATGGAAGAAAAAGCTGCTCTATAAAATTCTTTGGAGAAGATGAAAAAGAAATATTTGCTGTTTATGTTCCAAGAGATGAAAAGAAAGAACTTATAAAAGAATGTTTAGACAGCTTCAATAATTTATAATAAAAAATTAATTCAAAAAATAAAGAAAGCAGTTAATAAAAAACCGCTTTCTTTATATCTATATTATAAAACATCTTGGGGAAAGATTTATTATGTTTTAAGTATACCGTTCTTTTGTGGCATTTGTATTACAAACATAAGAATTTTAAAAAACATCTAGGAGGTAGCAGAATGAGAAAAAGTTTATTAATGCTTGCATTGGTGAGCAGTCTTGTTTCATATGGTGCAGAATTTAGAAATGGTCTCTACAGAGGAGTATTTGTATCAGGTCAGGAAACACAGGTTGAGGTGCAGTTTAATTTAAAAGATGATATTGTAAGTAATCCTAAATACAGAACGCTTGCATATAAAGGAACTGACTATTTAAAAGAAAAATCTGTAGCTGATCAGAAAGAAAGATATGAGACTATTTTAAAATTCACAGATGGAAAAAAATTTAAAGAAGTTCTAGAAAAACTATACAAACCAGAAGAAATAGAAGTAGCTGGAGCTTCTGTAAGAGGAACAAAAATAAGGGCTGCAATGCAGAATGCTGTAAATAGCGGAGTATATAAACCTGATTAAAATAAATTAATCATAGTGAACCTGAACTGTTGGATAAAATCCAATGGAACAGGTTCTTTTTTGTTATCTCCTGTTAATTGATGTTAAGCAGAGTTAAAAATAGGAGTTTATCTCTTGATTTTAAGAATTAAATGGATATAATATTATTCACGTATATAGAATTGTATATTCTGCATATGAAAAAAATCTGGGAGGAAAAATGAAAAAAGTTATTAAAA